>URZF01000090.1 GCA_900552255.1 uncultured Eubacteriales bacterium
GGAAAATCAATAATCGATGACCACCATCTGATGACACTCGAATTTATCCACCGTATAGGTCAGAACTCCGTCGTCGTAGTCGAATTCGATATCCCGCATCTGCGGTGCGAGATAGACTCTTTTCGGCTTCACATAGAGCTTCAGCGATACCTCGGTATTATAGATCGGGATCAAATCCTCGATGATCTCCGTGCGTTCCCCGCGCTTGACGGGAGCTGCATACAGAAGATGATTGACATAGCGATGCTCCGCTTCCTGCCTCATCAGCGTCACAACGCCTTGCGCCGGAAGATTGGTCGTGAGCGTTTTGTCCTCGCCGAGCAGCAGGTCCAGCACATGCGTGACGGTCTCACGGGCGATGAGAGAGCCCATTTTCGCATATTCGGTGAAAATATTGTAAGCGATGTAAGCGCCGTCCCGTCCGAGCGTGATCGCCGGATATGTCTTTGAACTATCGTTCGGCGTCTGCGCATGACTGGAAAAGTGCTCAACCGTTCTCGCAAAATACGGATCCTCGCGTACTCCGATCACCTCGCCCGTCGCGCGAATTTCCGAAGACGGCTCATAAATGGCATAAGGAGCGTTCCAAAGCCCGTTCATCTCAAATTTCGGACGAAGATAGCTCGGCGTAAACTTCGCCTTCCCAACATATTCCGCGCCGAGATCGAAGGCAAAGCCGCGTCCGTCGGCATAGAGAGCGGATTCGCCGGAAGCGAGGATTTTCCCGCCGCCGCGGACGAAAGCCGCGAGCTTTTCCGCGATCTCGTCGTCGATCAGAGAATCGTCCGTCATGATAATGACCTTATATTTATCGAAATCTCCTTCGATATCGACGACGTCAAAAAGATATTTGCCCTCCAAAAGGATTCTGGATGCGCCGGCGCTTCCCTTCCAGGAATTGCGTCCGGGCGGACACTCCGACGGGTGCATGTGATGGAACACAGCCTCCTGCGCAAGCACCGCCACATCGGCGACCGCCTCCACATGATCGCACCACGGCTCCTTTTCCTCCACCTCGGCATAGGCCGCGCCGATCAGCTTATAGGTCGCCTCCTCCATAAAGCCGAGCGGGTGCATCTGATCGCCGATGGAACACTTCGCACCGTTTGCAAGCGAGAGCGCCGCCTCATAGCGGAGTGCGTTGGGATGCTTGAAGCCGCCGAATTCCCCCCAGCTGCGGTGGAATTTTCCCGTCATGCCGAGATATTCCATGCCAAGCGTTCTGGCATATGCTGCGGAAAGCGGGAAATGATCGTATCCCCAGCCGCCGGTCGGCAGGCTTTCCAGCTCCAAGTGGGTATTGGCGTGCGCAAAATCGCGGTTCCCGATCTCGAGATGGCCGGCGTTCTGAAATACCGGCAGTCCCGGACGGATTTTATCGACCGTTTCGCGAACGCGCCGCGCGTAATTCAGATACGTTTCGACCGCGAGACGATAGGCGTTTTCCGGATCGTAAGGGTCGAGTCCGCGCTCGCGCATCGTGCGAATGCACGTCTGGCAGTAGCAAGGAATGACGGCGACGATATCGAGAAAAATGCCGTCCGCATCGTAGTTTTCGCATACCTCCTCAATCTGAGCGAGCAGATAATCGAGATACGGCGTATTGAAACAGAATCTGTGATAGCCGGGACGTGCAAAATCCGGCGTCCATGCGAGCGACTCATCCGCATTGCGGATCAGCCATTCGGGATGACGGCGCGCCGTCTTCTCGTCAAGACCTGCGGAAAGATATACCGGCGTTTTTACACCAATCTCATGCGCCGCCTCGATTTCGGCGCCGAGAAGATCGAAATCCAGCCCCGGATGCATTTCATTCGCCTCGGACGGATGATACGCCCACCCGTGATGGCATTTTGAAAATACCGTGATCGAATCCACATGACCGATTTTGAGCGCACGCTGGAACTGTTCCTTTGAAAATTTGCTTCCGATCCCCGCAAGGCACTCGCTTGTATGAAAATCGAGATGAACCTGTCTGAATTTCATCGAAAATCTCCTTTACCGTTCCACCTGCTCCATGACATAGGCTTCGAGAACGTCTTTTTCTTTGATATCGTTGAATTTGTCGAGCCCGACGCCGCATTCGTAGCCGGAAGCCACCTCTTTTACATCGTCCTTGAAGCGGCGCAGAGAGGAAATCTTATCCTCAAAGATGATCACGCCGTCACGGATCACGCGGATCAAGGATGCGCGCGTGATTTTGCCGTCCGTCACATAGGAACCGGCGATCATGCCCACGTTCGGCACATGGATCGTCTGTCTGACCTCCGCATGACCGAGAACCACCTCGCGGTAGACCGGCTTCAGCATTCCCTTGATCGCGGCGGTGATCTCCTCGATACACTCATAAATGATACGATAGGTGCGGATATCCACGCCCTGCAAAGCCGCCGAATCCAGCGCCGCCTTATCGGGACGTACATTGAAGCCCACGATGATGGCGTTGGAAGCGGATGCCAGCATGACGTCTCCTTCGATGATACCGCCGACGCCGGTATGGATGACATTGACTTTTACTTCTTCGTTGCCAAGCTTCTCAAGCGACGCCTTGACTGCCTCCGCGGAGCCCTTCACGTCCGCCTTGACGATGATATTGAGATCCTTCACGCCGTCGCGCATCTGCGCAAAGAGGTCGTCGAGATTGACCTTTGCATTGGCCTTGAAAACCTCTTCCTTTTCCTTTTGGCGGCGCTGCTCGGCAAGCTCCTTCGCCATACGCTCATCCTCGACGGCGCAAAGCTCGTCGCCCGCCGACGGAACCGAATCCAGTCCGATGATTTCCACCGGCACGGAGGGGCCTGCGGATTTGATCTGCTTGCCCTTGTCGTCGCTCATCGCGCGCACACGTCCGACGGCCGTACCGACGATAACGGTATCGCCCGCGTGAAGCGTGCCGTTCTGAACGAGAACGGTCGCAACCGGACCGCGGCCGCGGTCGAGTTTCGCCTCGATCACGATACCTTTGGCGCGGCGGTCCGGATTCGCCTTAAACTCTTTCATTTCCGCGACAAGCAGGACCATCTCAAGAAGCTCCGGGATTCCCTTTTTGGTGAGTGCGGAAACGGGAACGCAGATCGTATCGCCGCCCCATTCCTCCGGCACCAGATCGTATTTCGTCAGCTCCTGCTTGATTGCCTCCGGATTGGCGCTGGGCTTGTCGATCTTGTTGATCGCCACAATGATGGAAATGCCCGCCGCCTTCGCGTGGTTGATCGCCTCCACCGTCTGCGGCATGATGCCGTCGTCGGCGGCGACGACAAGAATCGCAATATCCGTGGACTTCGCGCCTCTCGCGCGCATCGCCGTAAACGCTTCGTGTCCCGGCGTGTCAAGGAACGTGATCTCCTCTCCGTTGCAGTTCACGCGGTATGCGCCGATATGCTGGGTGATGCCGCCCGCCTCGCCTGCCGTCACATGCGTGTTGCGGATGGCGTCGAGCAGCGAGGTCTTACCGTGATCGACATGTCCCATCACGCAGACGACGGGAGGACGGGTAATAAGCGACGCGGGATCATCGTCGGCCTCGTCGAAAAGCTTCTCCTCGATGGTGACGACGACCTCTTTTGTCACCTTTGCGCCGAGCTCGTCGGCAACAAGATATGCCGTATCGTAATCGATTACCTGATTGACGGTCGCCATGACGCCCATCATCATAAGCTTCTTTACGACCTCGCTCGCAGTGACTTTTAACTTTGCCGCAAGCTCCGATACGATGATTTCATCCGGAATGGATACGGAAAGCTGCGTCTTTTTGATCTCGGTCTTCTTGAATTTGCTATTGAAGCTTTTATTGGTTTTATCCTTATTCCCTTTGGCATACGGATTATAATTCTGCTGCTTTTTCAGCTTCTGCCTGTCGGGCGTCATATTGTTTCTGCGCGCGCTTTCCGGAACAAAGCTTTCAAGCCGCTCGTCGTATTTGGAAAGATCCACGGTCGTCGTTCTCGTATCGACGATACGGGTGGTTTTCGGCGCGACAGGACGCTGTTCCTTCTTCTCCTTCGACTTCTGCGGCTGAGGCTGCGGAATCGGGCGCTGAGGCTGAGCAGGAGCGGACTGCGCCGGACGCTGAGGCTGCTGTGCCGCCTGAGGCTGCGTATGCTGCGCTGGACGCGGCTGTGCGGACTGCTGCGGCTTGGATTCCTGTGGTCTTTGCCGATTCGGCTCCTGATGGCGCTGGAATTTGGAGGCGTCGTAAGCGGGCTTGCGTTCCGTCTCCGTTTTTGCCGCGGGAGCGGAGGACGCTGCCGGCTTCTCCCCTATTTCTTTGCTTTCCGTAACCACGGCAGCCGGTTTTTCCGGGCTCTCCGCAGCCCGCGCGGTCTTTTCCTCCGGCTTCAGAGCTTCCTCCTTCACCTTCGGTCTCTCGATATCCGCTTTGCCTGCGAGATAATCCGACATATTGGTAATCTGATGCTCCGCGGTCAGCCGGTCAAAGAAAATCGAAAATTCATCCGAATCCACAGCTCCGGAAGTTTTCTTTTCAATGCCGGCGAGCGCAAGAATATCGACGATATCCTTACTTTTTATATTGAAATCCTTGGCAAGCACGCTGATTTTTGTTTGATTTTGATTGATCGCCATGTTTTCATTCCTTTCACTCGGTACGTTATAGATTGCGGCAGATGAGCTCTGACAAATTTTTATCGGTGATCCCCACACATGCGGCATATGGCTTTCCGATTGCCGCGCCAAGCTCTTCCTTCGACGTCTCGCAAATCATTAGCCGGATACCGTGATGGGTACAGCAGTCTGAGATTCTTTTCGCGGTATTGTCCGAAACGTCGTTTGAAGAAACCACGGATATGACCTTTCCCTGCCGAATGGCGTCACAGACCATATCGGTGCCCGCGATAAGCGCTCCGGCCTTTTTAGCAAGACCGATCCGAAAAAGCATTTGTTTTATATTCGTTGGCTTATTCATGCGCGGTTATTTTCTATTTCAAGCTCGAGCTTTTCCAATATTTCGTCTGGGATCCTGCATTCCAAGCTCGTCTCCAAACGCTTTCTCGCCTTTTTCAGACAAGCCTTTGACGGACATATATACGCGCCGCGTCCGGATTTTTTGCCGGTGCGGTCAATCTCGATCCCGCCTCCGTCCGGAAGCCTCACGACGCGGATCAGCTCGTTTTTCGCTTTTTTCTCGGAGCATCCGATACATTTACGCTCCGGGACCTTCTTTTTTACAGAATTCGGCAAAGCGCATCCCTCCTCCGCTCATACGGTCTTGATATCGATTTTGTACCCGGTAAGTCTTGCCGCGAGTCTGGCGTTCTGCCCTTCCTTGCCGATGGCCAGCGACAGCTGATCAGGAGCGACGATGACGCGGCAGCTCCGTTCACCGTCCATGGCAACGCTTTTCACGGACGCAGGCGAGAGCGCCGCCAAAACATATTCCTCAGGCTGCTCGCTGTATTTTACGATGTCGATCTTCTCTCCGTGAAGCTCGTTCAAAATGCTCGAAATTCTTCCGCCTCGGTTTCCGATGCAGGCTCCGACCGGATCCACATTCTCATCTCGGCTTTCCACCGCCATTTTGGTGCGTGAGCCCGCTTCTCTTGCGATCCCCTTGATCACGACGGTACCGTCCTGGATCTCCGGGACCTCAAGCTCAAAAAGCCGCTTGACAAGTCCGAAATGCGTGCGGGAAAGCGTCACGATCGGTCCCTTGATTTCGTTTTTCACTTCCATCACGAACACCTTGATATGTTCGCCGACCTCAAATTCCTCTCCGGGAATCTGTTCTCCTTTGAGAAGCACCGCCTCGCTCGTTCCGGTATCGACCACGACATTGCCGTTCTGAGGATCGATCTTGACGACGGTCGCCGTGATGACCTCCTCTTTTTTGCTCTCGTATTCCCTGATCATCATGGAGCGTTCCGCTTCGCGGATCCCCTGAATGATCACCTGCTTTGCCGTCTGCGCGCTGATACGGCCGAAATTCTTGGTTTTCACCTCAAATTCCGCAACGCCTCCGAGCGTATACCTGCGGCTGACCTTTTTTGCCTCCTCGAGCGATATTTCCGTTTCCGGATCCTCCACGGTCTCCACGATGTTCTTGAGCTGATAAACCTTTACGTCTTTTTTCACCGGATCCAGCACGACACGTACATTGCTGTTGCCCCCGCTGTCTTTTTTATAGGCGCTGATCAGCGCCGCCTCCACTCTTTCGAGCATATATTCTTTCGGGATGCCGCGCTCCTTTTCCAGCGCCTCGAGCGCGTTAAAAAATTCGGTGTTCATTTTTCCGTTGTACCTTCCTTACTGTTAGATTGAGCAAAATCGTAAACCGTCTGAATCTTGGATATTTTCTCCGACGGTATCGTTATCTTTTCGGTGCCGCACAAAATCGTGACGGCTTTTCCGTCATAAGCCTCAAGCTTTCCGCCGTAAGCTTTCTTTTTCCTTTCGTCGGGAGCAAAAAGCCTGATTTCCACATCGCAGCCGATCGATGCCGCGAAATGCTCCGGCCGCCG
>URZF01000091.1 GCA_900552255.1 uncultured Eubacteriales bacterium
CAGGATAAAAAGTTACTTCGAAGGCTTCGATTTCCAGGAAGGCAAAAGACAGAAGAGCGTCCTTGCCCGTACGTTCCGTAATGACGGGTTTGGGAATGCGCAGCCACGGTATTATGCGGCGGCAGGTTGGGTTTTCTTGGCACCGTTCAAAAGGGGAACACCCCCTTTTGAACGTTCTCGTTTTGTGTTTTTGCCCGGCCGGCTTGACAGGGCATGGTGAAAGAGGTGCCGCTTATGTCATTCGTTTGACGAAAATCTTGCGCCGCAGACCGGACAAAATACGGTTTCTGCGGGGGAGTCCTCTCCGCAGGAGGCGCATTTTTTCATGGTTTCCGAGCGTTTTTGGTCAAATTCCCGTTTCAGCTTCAAAACCGCTTCGTCGAGTACGCCGTCGATGACGGCGGCCTCGAGGATCGAATCGGATATTTTGATATATTTCATCAGCTTGGAAAGAAAATGCCAGTCGATCTCACCGCGCAGGATCTTTTCAAAGATCGAGACCTTGGAGGTGAAATTCAAAAAGGGAAGCAGCTTTTCGAGCAGATCCTCGTCGATTGTTTCAAAGGATGCGTCCTCAAGCAGTCTCCAGAAGCCGCTGTCGCTCATATAGCCTATGAGAGAGGTCAGATGAGAAAGATCGATGCCCTGGGCGGCGAAGCCTGCGACGGCGCGGTCCAGCACGCTGGGCTTTAAGAGCGGCGCGATATTTTCAAGATCACAAAGCTCGCATTTGCAGGTTCTCATATCCTTGCCAAGCGCGGCGCTTTTCAGAATTTCGGACTCTCCCTCGGTGGGCGCGCCCGCGCCGATGAGCTCGTCGATGCTGATCCCGAAAATTTCGGCGATCTTGACAAGCACCGAGATATCCGGAAAGCTGTCTCCTTTTTCATACCGTGAAACGGCCTGTCTTGTGATGTTCAATTTGTCGGCAAGCTCGGACTGCGTCATGTCGGCATCCCGTCTCAGCTTTGATATATTCGCGCAAAAAAGCTCCGCGTCAAACATAAAACCACTCCTTTCGCCTGCACATATGTCGGGCAGACATATTTATTTCAAGACGACGGAATCCTCGCCGAGCAGGAGCTTCAAGAGCTTCATCATATTGGGCAGGATTTCGACGTACCGTCCGACGGCCTTGATGTATTTTTTCTCCGACGCATCGTAAAATACGACCGGCGTTGCGCCGTCGAAGATATCGAGCAAGCTCTGTATGCGGCGGAATATGTCTCCCGTTTGATTTTCAACCCTCAGATAAAGCGTTCTCGGCTTGTCCGAACGTGTGGGCTCAGGCGTATTTTGGGCTTTTGCCGGTATCTCCCGTTTGTTTTTGAGCGGCGTCACTTTGTCATCGCCGATGTTGGCAAGCAGCATTTCCATGCGGGATACGAGCAGCTTTGGCGCCGCGTCCTCGGCGGCGGAGATTTCTCCGAGCACTGCCACCGGTACGTCGGGAGCAAGAAAATAGGAATATTTTTCTAAGATTTTCGGGAAGATCACAAGCTCCATCTCGCCGAATTTATCCTCCAACCGGAGGAATGCCATCGAAGCGCCGTTTCTCGTCTGCTTGTTCGTGCGGGAGGTGATGATGCCTGCCACGGTGACGGTTTCCTTGTCGTGGTAGACCGCCTCCTCGCCCTCCTCGAAGGAGGTGAGAATATCGTTGATCGGAACCGCGCCGAGCAGTGTCGCATGCCGTTCATACTCGTCGAACGGATGACCGGAAAAATACATGCCCATGCTTTCCTTCTCCTGATAGAGCCTTTCTTTCGGGGGAAGCTCCGGGATATCGGGATAGGCGTATTCGGGCTCCGGATAGTCGTCCGGCACGGCGTTCCCGATGGTGAAAAGATCGAACTGTCCCTCGAGCCGGCTCCGGCTTTTTTTCATGTAAATATCGATGATTTTTTCATATTCGGAAAGCAGTGCGGCACGGGAGGTGCCAAGCGAATCGAAAGCGCCGCTTTTGATGAGGCTTTCCACCTGCCTTTTGTTCAGCTCTCTGCCGCTCATGCGGGAGACAAAATTTTCAAAGGAGGTAAATTTGCCGGTGCCGCGCTCCTCTATCACCTCCGCAAGAAAGGTGCGGCCGACGTTTTTGACGCCGAGCAGTCCGAAGCGAATCGCCTTTTTTCCCTCTGCGGAAACCACGCTGTAGGTTTCTCGGCTTTCATTGATGTCGGGACCGAGCACTGCGATCTTCATTTTCTGCGCCTGATCCACATAAACGGCGGTCTTGGTCATGTTGCCGAGCACGGAGGTGAGCAGGGAGGCGAGGTATTCGCATGGATAATGCGCTTTGAGATATGCGGTGCGGAAGGAGATATAGGCATAAGCGGTCGCGTGGCTTTTGTTGAACGCATATTCCGCAAACGCGGACATCGTGTCAAAAATTTCGTTTGCGACCTCCTCGGAAATGCCGGCGGCGAGCGCGCCGTGACAGACCTCGTTTCCGTTTTCGTCCTTTTCTCCGAAGATAAAGGCGTGACGCTCCGCCTCCATCTCCTTTGCCTTTTTCTTGGACATCGCGCGGCGGATGATGTCCGCGCGTCCGTAGGAAAAGCCGGCGATCTCACGGCAGATGGTCATGACCTGCTCCTGATAGAGGATGCAGCCGGAGGTTTCGTCGAGGATCTTTTTCAGCTGCGGACAGGAATACCGGATTTTTTCCGGATGCAGCCGGTATTCGAGAAATTTCGGGATCGATTCCATCGGACCGGGGCGATAGATGGAGATCGCGAGGATGATATCCTCAAGGCAGGCGGGACGCATTTGCACAAGCATCTTGCGCATGCCGCCGGATTCCAGCTGGAACACGCCGTCCGTTTTGCCGGAGGAGATCAGCTCATAGGTTTCCTTATCGTCAAAGGGCACGCTTTTTAGGTCGAATGCGGGCTCGCTGAGGCGGACCTGTTTTTCCGTATCCGACATGATGGTGAGGTAGCGGAGTCCGAGAAAGTCGAATTTCAAAAGTCCGAGCTTTGCCACGGTGTCCATCGGGAACTGCGTCAGCGTCATTTCATCGTTTACCGCGACGGGAACGTATTCATGCACCGCGTCCTCCGTGATGACGATGCCGGCCGCATGTGCCGAGGCATGGCGCGGCATTCCCTCGAGCGCCTTGGAGATATCGATGAGCCGGCGCACCTCCTCGCTGTTTTTATACATGTCGCCGAGCGGCCCCGCCATCGCCGCCTCGATGGTGATGTGCAGATCGTTCGGCACCGCCTTTGCGACGACGTCCACATCGGCATAGCTCATGCCGAGCACGCGGCCGACGTCGCGGATGACCGCCTTGGCGGCGAGCGTTCCGAAGGTGATGATGCCGCATACATGGTCGTACCCGTATTTTTCGGAGACATAATCGATGACCTCGCCGCGTCTGTCATAGCAGAAATCCGTGTCAAAGTCGGGCATGCTGACGCGCTCCGGATTGAGGAACCGCTCGAACATCAGATGATATTTGATCGAATCCACGTCGGTGATGCCGACGAGGTACGCGACAAGGCTTCCGGCGCCGGAGCCTCTCCCGGGACCGACGGGAATCCCTTTTTTCTTGGCGTGGCGGATAAAATCCGCGACGATGAGATAATATTCCGCATATCCCATCTTGATGATGACGGAAAGCTCGTATTCGATACGGGCGCGGTAGACCTCTTCGGTGTTTTCCTCGGAAAAGACGATTTCCGCACTGCCTTTTTTGGCTTCGAAGCCCTCATAGGCGAGTCTTTTCAGATAGTCCTCCGGCGTTTCTCCCGTGTCGGGACGGAAGCGGGGAAGATAGACATGGGAACAGTCGAAATCGACATTGCACATGTCGGCGATCTTCTGCGTGTTTTCGATCGCGCCCTCGTACTTTCCGAAAAGCGCCTCCATTTCTTCCGTGCTTTTCATATAGAACTCATCCGTTTCAAAGCCGAAGGGACGTCCGTCCGCGATTTTATTGTTCGTTTGGATGCACATGAGCACCGCCTGCGTATCCGCGTCGGCGCGGCGCAGATAATGCGCGTCGTTGGTAGCCACGAGCGGGATGCCGGTCTCACGGGAAAGGCGCAGAAGTCCCGCGTTCACTTCCTTCTGCTCCTCAATTCCGTGATCCTGGAGCTCGAGATAGTAGCCGTCCTCGCCGAACAGCTCCCGCATCGAAAGCGCATGCTCCTTCGCCTTGTCGTAGTCGCCTGCGGCGAGCATACGGGGGATATAGCCCGCAAGACAGGCGGAAAGGCAGATAAGACCCTCGCTGTGCTCCGAGAGAAGCTCGAGGTCGATCCTCGGCTTTGTGTAAAAGCCCTCCGTAAAAGCCTTTGATACCATATAGATGAGGTTTTTATATCCGATTTTGTTTTTGACGAGCAGGATGAGATGATACCGGGTGCCGTCCGTTTCGTGGCGCTTATCGAAGCGGGAGCCTGCCGCGACATAGACCTCGCAGCCGATGATGGGCTTGATCCCCTCCGCCTTGCAGGCGCGGTAAAAATCCACCACGCCGTACATGACGCCGTGATCGGTGATCGCGACGGCGTTCTGTCCGAGCTCGCGCGCGCGTTTGGGGATCTCCGTGATGCGGCAGGCTCCGTCGAGCAGGCTGTATTCGCTGTGCAGATGAAGATGAACGAACGCCATGATTATTTTTCTCCTTTCGGATTTTCTTTATTTTGCGCTTGATAAAAATCGTATATTCTTTGGAGTCTTTTGCTGATCTGGGATTTCGATATCGGGGGCGTTTCCAGCGCGGCAAGCTCGGAAAGCGTCATGGTGTCGTTTTCAAGCCGCAGCTTCGCGGTATGACGCAGCTCCGGCGAGAGCTTCTCAAAATCGCCGGATGCCATCAGCGCGCGGATCGCTTCGATATGGAGAGCGGCGGCGCTGACGGTTTTTGAGATATTGGCAAATTCAAAATTCGCTTTTCGGTTAATTTCATTCCGTTTTTCCTTCAGCATCTGCGCGTTGATGACAGCGAATGCCGATTTGTTCGCGCCGATATAGGAGAGAAAATATTCGATGCTTTCTGTATCCCGATAGTATAGAATCTGCTTTCCGCGCCGCACGGACAGTTTCGGCAGCCGGAAATGCCTCGTCAGCGCGGCGGCCGCGTCGCAAGCGAGGTCGGCATCCGGCGTGGAGAGCTCGAGGCGCGCAGGCTTGTCCGGCGGATTTACGAATCCGGACGCCAAAAACGCGCCGCGGAAAAATGCCGCGCCGCATTTCTCACATTTCAGAATGTCCCGAATGGTACGGGCTTCCGCCGGCGGAAAGGGAGGCTTGTCCGTCTTATCCGCAAGCGCCGTCTTATAGAGGGCGCCGGATTTGTGAACGTTCACCGAGATACCTGTTTGCTGGGTGAACAATCGTCCGAATACATCGGAGACCTCCGGCACCTCCGTCTTGAATATGACCGCTCCGCCGTCCGGAACGGCGGCAAAAAGCACCATGCCCGCGAGCATGGCGGAAAGGCAGCAATCCTTTTCCGGAATCTCGCGGGAAAGCGCGATCTTGGTATCGGCAGAAAATGACATGACAGCATTCCTTTGTTTTTTATTGGATATGGATCACTTCCGGCTCGAGCAGGACGCCGGTCTGTTTGAAAACCTCGGTCTGCACCGCCTCGATAAGCCGCAGAACATCGTCCGTTGTGGCGCCGCCGAGATTGACGATGAAGCCCGCGTGCTTCTCGGAGACCGCGGCGCCGCCGACACGCAGGCCTTTGAGTCCGGCAGCCTCGATAAGTGTACCGGCGAAAGCGCCTTGGGGGCGCTTGAAAATACTGCCGGCATTCGGATGCTCGAGCGGCTGTTTTTCCTTGCGGGCGCGCAGGTTCTCGTCCGAGCGGGCTTTGACCGCCGCGGCGGCGTCCGGCGTGAGAAGAAGCGTCGCGGAAAGGATGACCTCGCCGGTTTTCCGGTAAACGCTGGAACGGTAAGAAAATTCATGCTCGCGCTTCTCACGCGAAAGGACGGCGCTCTCCCGCAGATATTCGCTTGAAATAAGGATATCCGAAATCTCCGCGCCGTAAGCGCCGGCGTTCATGTATACGGCGCCGCCGACGGTGCCGGGGATGCCGTAGGCGAATTCGAGGCCGGAAAGTCCGCGTTCCGCGGCCTTTCCAGAAAGCGCGGTGAGGGACGCGCCGCATTCCGCCCGGACGGTGTCCTCTCCCCAGTATATGCCCCGAAGTCCTGTGGTAAAGATGACGAGTCCGCCGAAGCCGCGGTCGTCGAAAAGGATATTGGAGGCGTTTCCGACGACGACATGGCGCACTTCCTGTTCTTCGGCAGCGCGGATAAGCTTTATCAGCGCCCCCGTGTTTTTTGGGAAAGCGGCGACGGCGGCAGGACCGCCCGTTTTCATCGAGCTGTGGCGGGAAAGCGGTTCGTTTTCTAAAATTTTCACGTCCTCTGTCGGCAAAAATTCGAGCAAAGCGGTATCC
>URZF01000092.1 GCA_900552255.1 uncultured Eubacteriales bacterium
ATCCTCCTGTCAACCGTCCGAAGAATTTCCTTCTTTATAATTTTTTTGCAAAGCATCTGTTATTTTCAAGGGATTTGTGTTAAAATGATAATGGGACGGAAACGACAATACTCTTCCGCTGACATGCGGAGAAGAAAGGAAGGCCCGACTGCCCGCTCGGCGGGGCCGCATCATAAAAGAAAATGCCGAATTACAGACGGATGAGAATCAACGACGAGGTCACACGGGTGATCTCCGATGCCATAAGAGAGATCAAGGACCCAAGGGTCCGGGATGCGCTTATCACCATTACGAGCTGCGACGTATCCGGCGACCTGAAATATGCAAAAATTTATTTTTCCGTTTTCGGAACGGACAGCGAGGGAATCCGGGAAATCAAAAAGGGACTTTACAGTGCCGCAGGCTTTCTGCGTCACGCGCTGGCGGAAAAAATCAACCTGCGCATCACGCCGGAGCTTTCCTTTGAATACGACGACGCCATGGAGCGCGGCGCGAGCATCTCCGAGCTTCTTAAGAAAACGGCGCAGACAGACGATGTGGAACAGAAAGGAGAGGATGGAGATGAATAACATCACCATACAGGGAATCTGCAAAATCCTGACGGGGCGAAACAATTTTCTTGTTTTCACCCATGAGAACCCGGACGCGGACACGATCGGCTCCTGCTTCGCGCTCATCGCGACGCTGCGCTCGCTCGGCAAAACCGCATATCCCGCCTGCTGTGACCGGATCCCCGCCTCCCTCGCTTTCATGACCGAGGGCGAGCGCGAATTTCACATCGAAAACGCGCCCGCGGACTTTACGCCGGAATATCGGATCAGCGTGGACGTCGCTTCGGCGGCGCAGCTCGGCATCTACCGCGATATGGCAAAAGACATCGACCTCGCGCTCGATCACCATGCAACGCATGAAAAATTCGCAAAATATTATTTCGACGATCCCAAAGCCTCCGCATGCGCCGAGATCCTATATCACATCATCGGCCGCCTTCTGAACGGTGAAATTCCGGAAAAGACGGCTTCCCTGCTCTATGCCGCGCTCGCGGCGGATACCGGCGGCTTCCGCTACGCAAACACCACGCCCGTAACGCACAAAATCGCGGCGAAGCTCATCGAGCGCGGAGCCAGCCACGCGGAAATCTGCCGCAATCTGTTTGAATGCAAATCCAAAACGGCGCTCGCCGCCGAGGCATTCGCCATGGCGAACGTCACCTATTTCTGCGGCGGCAAGATCTCTTATGTCAAAATCACAGGAGACGACAAGCGCGCGCACGGCTTCGAGGACGAGGATACATACGACGTCATCAACGTGATCCGGCGGGCAGACGGCGTCAAGATAGCCATTCTTGCGCGGGAAAAGGACGACGGCTCCTACAAAATCTCCACCCGCTCCGCATGTGAGATCGACGTCGCGAAAATCTGCTCGATCTTCGGCGGCGGCGGTCACGCGGGAGCGGCCGGATGCAGCGTGACGCCGGAGGAGGTCGACGGCGCCGTCGCGCGCATCATAAAGGAATGCGGCTTCGATGACTGACGGTATCCTTCTCATCGATAAGCCGGAGGGTATGACCTCCTTCGACGTGGTCGCCCGCGTGCGCAGGCTCTATGGAACAAGACAGGTCGGCCACACGGGCACGCTCGACCCGCTCGCGACGGGTCTGCTCGCCGTGCTCGTCGGACGCGCCGTCAAGGCGTCCGACTTTCTCACGGAAAAGGACAAGGAATACCGCGCGGAGCTTCATCTCGGCATGACGACGGATACCGAGGACATCACGGGCGCCGTTCTCACGCGATGCGGCGATATTCCTCCCAAGGAGACGGTGCTCTTCGCCGCCAAAAGCTTTGTCGGAGAAATCATGCAGACGCCGCCGATGTACAGCGCGCTGAAAGTAAACGGCGAAAAGCTCGTGGACCTCGCAAGACGCGGCATCACCGTCGAGCGCGAGGCGCGCCCCGTCGCCATCCGTTCTCTCGAAATCGACGGAGACGGCGCAGACTATACGATGCGCGTCGTCTGCTCCAAGGGGACCTATATCCGCACGCTGTGCGCCGATATCGGAAAAGCGCTCGGCTGCGGCGGGGTGATGTCCTCGCTCAGACGCCTCAAAACGGGAGATTTTTCCCTTGCCGGTGCGCACACGCTGAAAGAAATCAAAAGCATGAGTGCGGAGGAGCGCGCTTCCCTGCTTTTGCCGACGGAAACGCTCTTCCTATCGCTTCCGAAGGTCGTTCTGCCCGAATTTTATGAAAAGCTTGCCAAAAACGGCTGTGAAATCTATCAAAAGAAAATCGGGACGTCGTTCGGCGTCGGCACAAGGCTTCGCATCTGCGGAAAAGACGGCTTTTTCGCGGTCGGCGAGGCACGGGAATATCCGGAGGGCACCGCCGTAAAGCTGCTAAAGCGTTTTGATACGCCAGAATCGCCGTAAATTCCCCGCGGCGGTGCCGCACGATGACAGAAAGCAGCTTTCCAAATACGCCGCAAAAGCCGGCAAAAAAAGTCAAGCGGAGGTGCGGGAGCTCCCGCAGCATCATATGGAACCGAATCTGAAAATCCGAAAAATCAAGCCGGAAGAGACCGACGGGGTCACAAATCTCGCCCTCTCGGTCTTTATGGAATTTGAAGCGCCGGACTATTCCGCGGAAGGTGTCCGTGCCTTCAAAGCCTTTCTTTCCGACCGGGAAATGCTCTCCCTTTTCACGATATACGGCGCATTTGAAAACGGAACGCCGATCGGGATGCTCGCCGTCCGGGACGGCGTACATATTTCTCTCTTTTTCGTCGACGGACGGCATCACCGCAAAGGCGTCGGAACGGCGCTTTTCCGGCACTTTCTGTCGGAGGTCCGTCCGAGCGCCGTCACCGTGAACGCGGCGCCGTTCGCGCTTCCCTTTTATCGGCATTTGGGCTTCGTTCAAACAGGCTTGGAAGCGCTCGAAAACGGAATCCGCTATACGCCTATGCTCTATCGGAACTAAAAGCCAAAAGGATAAAACAAATGTATAAAGACGCTCACATCCACACCACCGTCAGCCATGACGGGAAATCCTCCGTTATGGAATATATCGCCGCGGCGCCGGGCAAAAACGTCGATGAGATCACGCTCACCGAGCATTACGACGACTACGAGGGAATCGAAACAAAGCTCCGGACGCTGGACGTCGCCGCATATGCCGCGGAATATGAAAGAATACGCGGCATGACCGATTTCCCCGTCAATTTCGGCATCGAGATCGGTCTCCGTCCGGAATGCGCCGAGCGCACAAAAAGGATGGCGGAAAGCTATCCCTTTGATTTCATCATCGGCTCCTCGCACATCACGGCAGGCAAAGATATGGCATACGATCCCTCTTTTTTTCATGAGCGCACACGGAAAGAGGCCTACATGGTCTATTTCAATGAGGTATTGGAAAACATCAAAATTTATGATATCTTCGACGTATACGGTCATCTCGATTATGTGGTGAGATACGGAGGATATCCGCAGAAAAAGCTCGACTACGCCGAATTTTCCGAAATCTTGGATGAAATCTTCCGCGCCCTCATCCGCCGGGACAAGGGAATCGAAATCAACACCTCGGGAATCCGGTACGGGCTCGGTACGTTCTGCCCGAACCGCGAGCTTTTGAAGCGTTATCTCGAGCTTGGCGGAAAAATCATAACGCTCGGCTCCGATGCGCACCGCGCGGAGGACCTCGCCGCCGATTTCGGGAATGCGATAGAGCTGCTGAAAAGCTTAGGGGTAAAAGAGATCGCCGTATTCCGGAAACGGCAGCCGGAATGGATTTCGCTGCGGGAATTTTGACGGAAGCTCGAAAGGGAGCATCGAAAATGCGATGCTCCCTTTTGTTTTATTTTATGGCAAAGCATAGATAAGTCATTTCCCGCGCAAGCGAAGAGGCTCCGTCCGCCGCCGTGTCCTTATGAGCGGCAGAAGATTCAAGAGGACAGGCAGCAGAAATTCGACCCATATGAAGACGGTGTCAAGCCGAAACCGCGCGATAAGCATACTGTTTTCCGTCAGGGCGAGCATCGACACGGCTGTCGCTGCAAAAAGCACAGAATAGGCAATGCGCATTCCCCTCCTTGCGTTTTCCGCCACAAGGTCTGCGTAAATGCCGACAAGCACGGACAGGCGGACGATATGGAGCATCCAAATGAAAAGGCGCAGGAACAGGTCTGCGGCGCCGAAGGAAAACAGCGTAAAATAAACATAGACAAGCGAGGCCGCGGCGGCCGCGGACACCATGATCCGCACAAGATACGCGCCCCTGTTCGCCGGCGGCTCGCTTCCGACGCGCATCGCGTCGGAAATTCCGTCGTCGCCGGAGGTAAGCGTTTTGGAGGCGAGAAAGAAAACAGGCGCCGCGGAAACGCAGGACAGCACGCCGGAGACATCGAAATCCCCCGCCGAAAGCGTCAGTGTGAAATCCCCGAAGGGGCGGATCAAAAGCATCGGCACAAGCAGAAACGGGACAAGCTCCGAAAATCTTCCCACCGCCGTCATCCCGTGGACTACGGCAAAAACCGCGCAGATGCAGACCGTCAAAAAAATCACCCACCAAGGCAAAAAACGGCTCAGACGCTGAACGGATTCACTGAAAAAAACCGCAGTCCGCGTCATCTGGAATACGGACAATACGAGAAAAAGGCCGGTAAATACAGTTCCCGCCGCGCCCGGAGCATAAGCGCCAACAAAATCGGAAAGTCCCGTCCGGCGCTGGGAAAGTCCTCTCAGACAAAGCACCGCAAACACGGAAAAAACGGCAAACTGCGCGGTCACCGCGTAATAACTCGTTATATTAAAAAGGAAGAAGCCGGAAAGCAGGTAAGAAAACGTCAGAAAAAAGAGCTGAACCGGCGTGATATGCGTTTTCACTTTTTATCCCCCTCCGTGCGGATGATGGATTTTCGCGAGATCGACACCGGGATCCGCTTCATCGCCCAAAGCGGCGCCATCAAAAGGAAATCCTTGAGGCCGGAAAAGTCCACCGGCGCAAACGGCGAAAAATACGGAACGCCGGCGGAGCTTTTCATGCACATGTGCAAAAGCGAAATCACGATCGCCGCAAAAAATCCAAAAAGGCCGAACACGCCGGAAACGACGATCATGAGGAACCGGTACAGGATATTGGAATTCATATACGGCGGAACGATAAAATTGCAGACCGCAGCGAGCGCGACGACGATAAGCACGGGCGCCGAGGCGATCCCCGCCTCGATCGCGCTGTCGCCGAGGATCAGCGAGCCGACAAGTCCGACCGCGGAGCCGACCGCCTTCGGCATTCTTAGGCCGACCTCGCGCACCACCTCAAAAAGCAAAAAGATGATGATCACCTCCCAAAAAAGCGAAAACGGGAGCGAATTTCTCGCCTTTTCCACCATTGAGATCATATATTCCGGCAAAAGCTCGCGGTGCCTGACGAAAAGCGCGACGAACAGTGCCGGCAGATACAGAGCGATCAGAAAGGAAAAGAAGCGGATGATCCTGATAAATGTGGCGTACCATGGACTTTTTGAGTAATCCTCCGCCACCTGAAACGCCTCGCAAAAAAGATACGGCACCGTCAAAACGACGGGAGAGCCGTCCACAAGCACCGCGACCCTGCCCTCCAGCAGCTTCGCCGCCACCTTGTCCGGACGTTCGGAGTTGCCGACCGTCGGATACAGCGGCATTTTGCCGTCCTGGATAAAGATCTCGACATAGCCGGAATCGAGAATCGCGTCCGTTTTGATATCGGAAATCCGCCTGCACACCTCGTCGACGGTCTTTTGGTCTGCAATTCCGTCGATATACATGACGGCGACATCCGTTCCGGATACGCTTCCCACGGTCATGCTTTTCTTTTTGAGACGCGAGGTGTGGAGCCTCCTGCGCAGCAGCATGGCGTTGTTTTCGGCGCTTTCGGTAAAGCCCTCGTGCGGACCGCGGATGACGTTTTCCGTCTCCGGCTCGGAGGTCGAGCGCCCCTCTTCGTTCTTCGTAAAGACCGATATCCCGTAACCGCTCTCATAGCCGTCATAAAACACCACCGCGTTGCCGGCGAGAATCGCCTGCTCCGCGGCGGCAAAATCCGCCAGTTCCTCCACCTTGACGTTGGTGATAACCGATTCCAACGGAAATTTCGCCGTGCCGTTTTCATAGGCATAGGATATAGGTTCGATCACGTATTTATTGATCATCGACTTCGAGCTGTAATTGCTGATATAAGCGATGAAAATCCGATTTTCCCCATAGACAAGCTCCCGGAAGGAAAAATCGCTCATATCGGCAAACACGCCCGAAAACTCATTTTTGACAGCATCGTATCTTGTCTGCATATCTTGTCCTTTCCCGGCACAAAGTGGTAGACCGGCCGAAAATC
>URZF01000093.1 GCA_900552255.1 uncultured Eubacteriales bacterium
CGGAGACTATTCCCCTCTCCACTCGGCGTACCATACAAACTTATACGGAAGAGAATCGGGAAACTTTCACCAGAGAACCGCCTTGGCCTGCGTATGCTGGAATTTGCGCGGGATGCGGTAGATTTTTCCGTCCTTGCGAAAGCATGCGCCCGTTTGCTTGAAGTGGAACGGCACGTCCGCCGCTTCGCATTGGCGGCGGAGCTCCAGTACCCAGCCGTAGTCGCAGATCCTCGCCTCATTGCCGGATTCGCCGCCCGCGACGACGCCTTCTATGGCGGAATCAAGATATGGGGAAAGCTCGACCGGGGAGAGAAGCGGTTCGCAGATGATCTGTTTATGAGCGATTTTCGCCTCTTGGAAAATCGGAAGCCGGAACCGCGCCATGTCGTCGTTCTCGACGGTGCAGCAGACGGTAACGTTCGGATAGCCCTCGCCCCAGTCGGACGGAATACATTCCGCGAAGCGATGGATGCGCTTGGTGACGATGAAAAAGGAGAGATCGAAGCGTTTTCGCATCATATCCCAGCAGTCGGGACGCCATGCGTCCGCTTCTTCGAGAAAAAAGTCCGAGGTAAAGCAGGTATAAACGTAATTTCCGTCGGCCTGCAATTTGTAAGTCTTATCCCGTTTGAGCCTTACCGGCAGGTCGAAATCGGCGGTTTTTCTCACTGCGGAGCTGTCGATTTCATATTTGGAATCCCGCCTGTATACATAGCAGTTCATGCAGCCGGGACTGATCTTATGGCAGCCGTGCCACGGATTCCACGCGGACATAGTCGCCTCCGTTCTCAAAATAATACAAACAAATAAAATAATTTATACAAAAGGATATGATCGGAAAAAAGATAGGTCAGCGCTCGGAAAAACGGATTTTCATCTCATCAGTGCGCAGCTTGTCCGTGGCATAGGCGCGGCGCAGAAGCTCCGGCGGGATGCAGGGATCGTATTTTTCAAACACGGGCATTTCGCCCTTTCCGACGAGCTCCAGCGTGTCGATGTGCTCTGCGGGGATCCTGTGCTTCATAAGGGCAAGGAGCTCCTCCGGCGATCTGTCGCATTTGAACGTCATATAGTAGCAGCCGTCATATTCGATGCCGTATATGCCGAAAAGGGAAGCGTTCCTTTGCAGATATTTGCGCAGGGTGCGGAACGAGCGCGTGCCGAGCCACGGCGTCAGGCACCGCGTGTTCCCGCCGAGCGAGACGAGCATGCTTTCCCGCATGCCGGCGTTGACGAATACGCGCCGCGCCGCCGCAAGCCGCTCCGCGGC
Organism: uncultured Eubacteriales bacterium; assembly: GCA_900552255.1. Lineage (GTDB taxonomy): Bacteria > Bacillota > Clostridia > Oscillospirales > CAG-272 > QALR01. The sequence continues at coordinate 1,271 of URZF01000093.1, forward strand.
GTTCGGCTTCAGATATGGATATTCGTCGGCGCCAGAGAGGATCTTCCGCATCATTTCGAGGATTTTCGTGTGGATTTCTCCATAGTCTCCCGGCCATTCGACCTGCATTTTGCCGGCCACGCCGTGGACGTAGATCAGCTTGCGTTCAAGGTCGAGCTCCTCCACCTCCCATACGCGTCCGGCGAGCGCGAACCGGTCTCCGACCGGAGGCGGGGAGGAGATCGTGCCGATCTCCTCGCTTTCGTGCTTGACGGAATAATTTTCATCGTCCTTGAAAACGGCGTAGAACTTAAAGCTTTTGGTGAGCCGCTCGCCTTTCAGTCCGAGTATCAGCCCCTTTTCCTCCGTCATGTCGATATAGCCGCTTTTGATCATCGAAATCATGAGCTCCCGGTAATCCTCGCGGTCGACCTCGGCGAACGGGGAAAGGGAGAGAACCTTTTCCGCAAGGCGTTTCGGCGTGTTTTCGCCGGAGGAGGCGAGAATGCTCAGCGTCTGCTGAAACATGAGGCTCATCGGCATTTTTTTGATGGACGGCGGCTCGATGAATTTTTCTTCGAGATAGAGTTCGACGACGGCGATGCCGCGGACAAGCTCCCACGGAATGAGCTGAGGAAGCGGGGTGTCCGGAAGCGGTTTTTCCTCTCTGAAAATCATGAACATTTCGGGGATCCCCGTTTTTCTGCCGCTGCGTCCGAGTCTTTGCAGGAAGCTCGACACGGTGTTCGGCGCGCCCATATTCAGGATTCGCTCGATTCTGCCGATATCGATGCCGAGCTCCAGCGTGACGGTGGCGCAGGCCACGCATTTCTTTTCGTCCTTCAGCTTTTGCTCGGCCTCCTCGCGGATGGCGGCGGAAAGATTTCCGTGGTGGATATAAAAGATGTCGTCCTCCGCCCTGCGCGCGGCGATTTGGCGCAGCGTGGCGGTGACGTATTCCGTCTCCTCGCGCGAGTTGGAAAAGACGATGCTTTTTTTATCTTTTACGCAATCGTATAAATATTCATAGCCCGCGTCGATCTCGACTTTTTCCTCCGGCCGCTCCGCGGCGGAAATATCTCTGTCCTTGGTGTTGTCTTGCACATAGAAGTGCTCGAGCGCGAGACGCCATCTGCTTTTTCCTGTACCGGCGGACGGGATCTGCGTGCGTCGTCCCGTGCCGCCCGTGAGCCAGTCCCGCGCCTTTTCCGGATCGCCGATGGTGGCGGAAAGGCCGATTCTGCGCGGGTGATAGCCGATGATCTCCCGAATCCTGTCGAGCTGGCACAGGATCTGATTGCCGCGGTCGACTCCCATCAGCGTGTGGATTTCGTCGATGATCACATATTTGAGGCCGCCGAAGAGGCGTATGATGTCGGAACGGCGGTTCATGAGCATGCTTTCGAGCGATTCCGGCGTGATTTGCAGAACGCCCGCAGGATTTTTGATAAGCTTGTTCTTATGGGAAGCGGCGACGTCGCCGTGCCAGTGAAATACGGGGATTCCGCTGTCGCGCAGCAGCGTGTCGATACGCTCGAACTGATCGTTGATGAGACTTTTCAGCGGCGCGATATACAGAACCTCGACCGTCCCCGCTCCGGCGCCCTCGATTTGGGAGATGATCGGGAAAAAGACCGCTTCGGTCTTGCCGGAGGCGGTGTCCGAGCAGAGAATCAGATTGTCGTCCGAATCGAAAATGACCTCGGCCGCCGCGACTTGAATCGGCCGAAGCGTCTCCCAGCCGTTTGCATAGATAAAGTCCTGGACGAGCGGGGAAAAGCGGTAGAAGATTTCGTTTGCGTTCATATGTCCTCCGGTCTTCTTGTCGATGATTCGGAAATGCGCTTTCTGCAATATAGATAATCTCTCTCCCAAAGATGGACGCGCCGGACGATTTCAAAGCCCTCCCTTTGATAAACGCGGAGAGCGGCGGGATTGCCGGGACTTACCAGCACGCGGACGGAGGTGCCGCCGAGCCTTGCGCAAAGTCCGACGGCCGCGGCAAGCGCCGCGTGTCCGAAGCCCTTTCCCTGACAGCGCGGATGGATTCCAAAGCGCGCGAAATCAAAGGGACGCGCGCCGCAGGAGGGATCGGAGAGCATGGAAAGCTCGCCGGTCTCGCCGCATGACAAGAGGCCGATGATATCGTCTCCCGCCATGATTTTGTATAAGGCGCTATGCCCGACGTCCTCGGATAAAATCTCCGCGTTCGGATAATGGTCGTCCCATGTGCTGCCTTGGGTTTTCGCCGCGGCGCGGCAGACGACAAGCAGGGCGGGAATATCGTCTTGGTTCGCTTTTTCCAATATTATTTCCATGAAAAGGCTCTCCTTTTTCGCACTGTTATACGGAAATTCCGCCCGTGCCGGAAACCGGACGCCGCGGCGGAATTTGATTTCTTATTTTTTTGTGACCGTTACGATGAAGCCGTCCACGTTGTTGCCGGATATTTCATAGGTCCCGACGGATTCCGGCGGAACCGGAACAAAGGTGGTGGAATCCGCGGAAACGGGAACGTAATAGATGAGATATTCCGTGCCGTCCGCCGAAACCGTGAGCGGCTCGTTCGGATAGGCGTATGAATTTTTCAGAAGCTCCAAATATTCCTCCAAGCAGAGGTTGTTTTCCATCATATAGGTGGCGTGCGGGACTCCTACATAGCGGTAATGCCACGATTCGTCGAGAATTCCGGTTTTCTCGAATTTGCTGCCGTCGTACCGGACGATAAATCCGTATTTGGCGCAGTTTTGCTCCATCCACGCCTGTTCGTTTTCCCGCATGTCGATGGTCTTGGCGTCTGCGGTGAAAATTTTGAGGTCGATCGCATATCCGGTGTGATGCTCGCTGTAGCCCGGCTTCGCGACGAGATTTTCGTCCGAGGTGCCAACCGAGTTGTTATACAGCTCTGCCTGTTTGTCTGTGGTGCGGTATCCGCTCGACAGGATGATGCGGTCTTTATCGGAGGTGGTGCCGAGCGTTTCGGGATTGGCCGCGATCAGGGCGGCAAGCATGTCCCGCATATTGGAGACGATTTCGCGGCGGACCTTCACATCGGCATTGTTGAGGACGAAAAGCGTGTTGTGTCCCGTTGTGCCGTAAAGAGCGGTAAGTTTGGAGGCGATCGCGTCGGTCTGCGTATAGACGTTTTCAAAATTGACGAGGATCAGCTCGCCCGAGGATATCTCGGAGGAGGAAATGCTCTTTTGTATGTAGCCCTCGTGCCATGCCTTGACGACGGGGATTTCCGCAGTTGTGTCGGCGGACGAGGAGGTTTCGTCGCTGTTGCCGGAGGAGACGGCTCCGGCGATCGCCTTGATCGTGAGCACGAGCAGGATGATGACGATAACGGCGATGAGCACGAGTGCCCCGAGCGCCAGCATGCCGTCCTTATTGGGCTTGAATCGGCGCTTTTTTTTCCGCGGCGGCTGTCCCCCACGGGATTGCTTCACGGCATTTTCTTGCCTTTCGTCTTTATATGTATACCCGCCGGTGGGTCTTCCGTTTGAATTCATGTTTGACCGTTCCTTTCCTTTGCGGCGCGGGAACTGCCGCGCCGGCCAAATCTGTGGGGCTTTGCGGCTGTCTTGTGAGCGAAAAGAAGGCCGCGTTTTCTATATCCTACATTATATTACAAATTTTTCGATAACACAATAGGAAAAACGAATTTGCCAAAATTTTAAGGAATCTTTAAGAAGTATGGAGGGCGATCGGCTTTTTGCCACTGTGTACCCTTTCCGGCGGGCAACGCCAGCGGGTGGGGATTGCGCAGGCGCTGCTGGGCTCCCCTCAGCTCTTGATTTTGGATGAGCCTACCGTGGGGCTGGACCCGGAGGAGCGGATTCATTTCCGCAACCTATTTGCACAGGAGGCCAAAGATAAATTGGTTCTGCTGTCCACCCACATTATTGAGGATGTGCAGTCTGTGTGTGACCGTCTCATTGTCATTCATGGAGGAGAGCTCCTGTTTGACGGACGCCCTGAGCAGCTGGTTGCCCGGGCCCAGGGACACGTGGGGGTGTTCCAAGGCTATCCGCCCCAAGGAATTTCCTGCGAGGTAACTGCCCAGGTCAACACAGCCGGAGGAATCTTATGCCGGGCTGTGGCGGAGAAACTGCCGGAGACAGTTCAGAAAGTAGAGCCTACCTTAGAGGATGCCTATGTCTATCTGGTGGGGAAGGAGGGGAAGCGGCCATGACAGTTTGGCGTGACCTTCGAGTGGAGTGGATGCGTCTGTTTCGGTCCAAGGGAACCTGGCTGGCATTGCTGGCCGCTTCCGCTGCCCCCTTGGTGGGCTATGGACTCTATCAGCCCGCCGGGGGCGGTACAACCGCGGCCTTGGTTCTTCTGAATCCCATGCTGACAGGCGCGCTGGGCGGGGCGCTTGCGTTTGCGGTGTTAACTTTGTCAGAGATGAACCGGGTCAAAAAGGGGAGAATGGGACCCTTGACAGACAGTGTGGTCTCTCCCCTGCGGATGACTGTGGTTCGGACCGCTGTGCTGATGCTGACCGCAGTGGTGTCCTCTCTGGTGACCAGTCTACTTTACCTTCCCTATACCTGGTACCGGTTGGGGGAGACCTTTCAGGGAAAGGAATATGTCCAAGTCGTCCTGCTGTTTTTGCTTCCCTTTCTGGAAATGACGGTTTTGGCGGCTGCTGCGTTTTACCAAATATTCCAGCGGGTGGATGTCTGTGTGCTGCTTCTCCTGGCACTTTTGCTGGTGGGACTGGGCCCTTGGAGTCAGGACACCTATTTGCTGTACTGGATGGATTTGTCCAACCTGGGTTTTTCCGGAGACTTAGGCAATACGACGATTTTCCGGCTGGCGTGGTACAGCCGCTTGCTGTGGCTGTGCCTCTTTGGCGGGCTCTGGATGGGGTCCCTTCTGTGCGTTCGAAACCACGGCAGGGGTATTTTTGGCTCCATGGCTTGCTGTGGGCGAAAGCTCTACTTGCCGCTGCTGGCGCTTTGTCTTCTGGCAAGCGGAGCTGGCTT
>URZF01000094.1 GCA_900552255.1 uncultured Eubacteriales bacterium
AAATCAAACACAAACCTTTTGAGGGAAGAGAAGTAAAGAGCGCTGTTCTATGACAGAGAGCCGCCGTTGCTGGGAGTGCGGTATAGCGGAGCTTTTGAAATGGACTTTCCGAGGGTTCTGTCAACGGGCTTCCGCCTTATTAGACAGAAACGGGACGCAGATCCGTTATCAAGCTGCACCGTATGATGGTACGGGGTGAGCGGGTCGATTCGACCAAGATGAGTGGCACCACGGAATGTATTTTCCGCCTCATGTTCCTTAAAAGGGAACATGGGGCGTTTTCTTTTATCCCCACTTCCCCGCTTTCCCGCTACTAAACCAATCGACCGGGCTTTAAAGCCCAGAAAGCAGGAGGTATTCCTATGATGAAGCGCATGATCGCTGTCGCCGCTACTCTCGTTCTTACCGCATCCGCCGCCTTTGCCGCCGCAGAAAACTACACCGTCGGCATCGGTCAGTTCGCCGAGCATGGTTCTCTGGATAACTGCCGCACCGGTTTTGTCGAGGGTTTGGCAGAAGCCGGACTGGTCGAGGGTGACAATTTGACCATTATCTATCAAAACGCGCAGGCGGATATGGGCATCGCCCAGCAGATTGCCGCGCAGTTTGCCGCCAAGCCTGTCGATCTGATGGTCGGCATCGCAACCCCGATGGCACAGGCCTGCTACAACGCCGCCGGCGATACCATCCCGACGATTTACACCGCCGTTTCCGATCCGGTTTCTGCCGGTTTCGCCGACGCAAACGGCAAAGCCGCCGGAGAAGTGACCGGCACGTCGGACGCTCTGCCTGTTGCCGCTCAGCTTGCCACGATTCGCGCCATGCTCCCCGACGCCAAGGCGATCGGCATCCTCTACACGACCAGCGAGGTCAATTCCCTCTCTACCATCGAAACCTACAAATCCCTTGCGCCGGATTATGGCTTTGAAATCGTCGAATCCGGTATCAGCACCTCTTCCGATATCCCGCTCGCGCTTGACGCGCTGCTCCCGAAGGTGGACTGCATGACCAACCTCACCGATAATACCGTTGTTTCCGCTCTGGCTCTCGTTCTGGATAAGGCGAACGCCGCGGGCAAGCCGGTTTTCGGCTCCGAAATCGAGCAGGTCAAGCTGGGCTGTGTTGCCGCCGAAGGTCTTGACTACGTCGCGCTCGGCCGCCAGACGGGTCTGATGGCGGCGAAGGTACTGACCGGCGAAGCGAAGGCAAGCGATATGGCATATGAGGTCATTTCCGACCCGAGCCTGTACATCAATTCCGAAGCACTCGCCCGTTTCGGCATCGTTCTTTCCGACGATCTCGCCGCCCGTGCAATCGAGGCGGAGTAAAAAGCGACGAGGCTTGACTTCTCACGCTCCCCTAAAGCTGAGTTTTCCGAGCCTTTCCCCCTCTTTGCGGCTGCTTCAGCAAGATAAGTTCGCGAGAGATTTGGACAATTCTCCATATGTCCCATAACAAATACACTACGCGGCGCAGCGCACAAGGTCAGCCTTGTGCGTGCGCTTGCGTCTGACGGAGGTTTACCATGGCGCAGTTGCTTGGCGTGCTTGAGCAGGGATTGATTTACTCAATCCTTGCCCTCGGCGTGTATATCACGTTCAAAATCCTCGATTTTCCGGATATGACGGTCGATTCGTCATTCCCTCTCGGCGCAGCGGTTACGGCGCTGATGATTTCCGCCGGCATCAACCCGTTCTGGACGCTCCCCGCCTCTCTCCTTGCAGGCGCGGCGGCGGGCACGGTCACCGGCATCATTCACGTCCGCTTCCATGTGCGCGACCTGCTTTCCGGCATCATCGTCATGACCGGTCTTTACTCGGTCAACCTGCATATTGCGGGACGCGCCAACGTGCAGCTCTTTTCCTTCCAAACCCTCTTTAAAAACGAGCTCATTGCCGGTCTTCCGTCAGGCATCCAGCCCTACGCGCCCGTCATCCTGATGGCGCTGATTGCCCTTGTCGTCAAGCTGCTGATGGATGCCTATCTCTCCACGCGCTCAGGCTTCCTCCTTCGCGCCACGGGCGATAACCCGACGCTCGTCGCCAGTCTCGCCAAGGACAGCGGCAAAGTCAAGATTCTCGGTCTGGCGATTGCCAACGCGCTCGTCGCGCTCTCCGGCTGCATCATGTGCCAATATCAGCGGTATTTCGATATCTCGATGGGTACGGGCACGCTCGTTCTCGCCGTCGCTTCCGTGATTGTCGGCACGCAGCTCCTGCGCGGTCTGCGTTTCCTCCGCGCAACAACAGCCGTCGTCCTCGGCTCCATCCTGTATAAGGGATGCGTCGCCCTCGCGCTGAGCTTTGGTCTGTCCCCATTCGACCTGAAACTGGTCACGGCGGCGTTGCTGTTTGTCATCATCGTCGCCGGCGGTCATCGAAAGAAGGTGAAGCATCATGCTTGAGCTTCGCAACATCGTCAAATTCTATCAGAGCGGAACGGTTAACGAGACCTGTCTGTTTAACGATTTCTCGCTTTCCATTCCGGAGAAGCAATTCGTCTGCGTCGTCGGCTCCAACGGTTCGGGCAAAACCTCGCTGCTCAACATCATCTGCGGCTCGATTCCGATTGACGAAGGACGCATTTTGATCGGTAACGAAGACATCACGCACATGCCCGAACACAAGCGTCATCGCCGCATCGGGCGCGTTTATCAGGACCCGTCGCGCGGCACATGCCCGTCAATGACAATTCTGGAAAACATGTCCATGGCGGACAACAAGGGCAAGCCCTTCAACCTTCTCCCCTGCGTCAACCGCAAAAAAACCGATGAATACCGCGCCATGCTTTCTCAGCTCGGTCTGGGGCTTGAGGACAAGATGGGCGTGCGCGTCGGCAATCTCTCCGGCGGTCAGCGTCAGGCGATGGCACTTCTGATGAGTACGATGACGCCCATCGAATTCCTCATCCTCGACGAGCATACCGCCGCGCTTGACCCCAAGACCGCCGAGATTATCATGCAGCTGACCGGAAAAATCGTTCGCGAAAAGCAGCTGACGACCATCATGGTCACGCACAATCTCCGTTACGCGGTCGAATACGGCGACCGGCTTCTGATGATGCACCAGGGGCACGCGGAACTGGACGTTTCCGGCAAAGCGCGCGAAAACCTCAAGGTTGAGGATCTTCTCGACAAGTTCAACGCTATCAGCATCGAATGCGGAAACTGAAAAATACGTTATTGCGTAAAATCCGTCTAAAAGAAAGATTTCGGCGGATTTTTTCCTTTTAAGGTTGACTTGCGGATATCGTTATGGTAGGATGTAACGGGATTTCGATTCCAGAAATAAAATAAATTTCAGTCACAGGAAAGGAACGATCATGAATAAAATTTACATGGCTCGGTGGATCAAACCGGATTTTGAAGCGGGAGAAGCGGCCTGTGAATTTGTCCGCAGCTTTCATGCGGCAAAACCGGTCAAGCGCGCTGTTCTTACGGTATCCGCCCTCGGCGTATATGCCGCGAGGGTGAACGGTGAAAAAATCAGCTACGTGCTCGCGCCCGGCTGGACGTCGTACCGCCATCGCGTACAGTATCAGGAATACGATGTGACGCACCTCATGGGGGAAAACAACAGCATTTCCATCACGGCGGCGCCCGGCTGGCGGATGCGCTACGCCGCGCTGAAAGGCGAGGGCTGTGCCGACTGGGGCACAGACGAGCTTTCCTCCACCGAATATGCGGTGATCGCCGCGCTCGAAGTGGTCTATACCGACGGCACGGGCGATACCCTGCTTACCGACGGAGATTGGTCGGTGCGCGAGACCCAGTGGCGCGCCTGCAATATCTATAACGGCGACGTATACGATGCCTCCTATGATACCGCGGAAAAAACGCATTCCGTCAAGGTGCTTTCGCATACAAGAAGCATCCTCGTTCCCCAAGAGGGCGAAATCATCTGCGAGCATGAGCGGCTGAAACCGACAGAAGTCATTCATACGCCAAAGGGCGAGACCGTTCTCGACTTCGGCCAAAACATGACCGGATATGTCGAGCTTTCGCTTTCCGTTCCCGCCGGAAAAAAGATCGTTATCGATCATGCCGAGGTCCTCGACCGCGAGGGCAATTTCTACACGGAAAATCTGCGCTCCGCAGAAGAGCGGATCGTGTTCATCGGCGACGGACACCGCCATCTTTGGAAGCCGGAATTCACCTTCTATGGCTTCCGGTATATCCGGCTCACAGAATGGCACGGCGACGTCGATCCCGACGATTTTACGGCGATCGTCGTACATTCCGATATTGAACGCACCGGTGATTTTGAATGCTCCGATGCCCGCATCAATCAGCTTTATCATAACATCATTTGGGGACAGAAAAGCAATTTTCTCGACGTACCGACAGACTGCCCGCAGCGCGACGAGCGCCTCGGATGGACCGGCGACGCGCAGGTATTCGCGCGCTGTGCCGCATACAATTTCAATGTCGATCGATTCTTCCACAAATGGCTTTCCGACATGACGCTCGATCAACGCCACACCGGCGCGATTCCCCATGTCATTCCCAATCTCGGCTTGGCGTCTTCCTCCGCCGGCTGGGCGGATGCCTGCGTCATTATCCCGTGGCAGATGTATCTTCTCTACGGCGACCGCGAGCTTTTGCGCCGGCAGTATGTCACGATCAAGCGCTGGATCGATTATCAGTATGAAATGGGAGACGATTACATCCGCAGCGGCAAGCATTACGGCGACTGGCTGGCCCACGATGCGGATGTCTCTCAGTGCAACGGCGCCACAAGCAAATGGTATCTCGGCTATGCGTACCGCGCTTATACCACAAAGCTCTTTGTCAGAATTTCAAAGATCCTCGGTGCCGAGGACAGCGAGCTTGCCGACTATGAAGCAAAAATCGAAGAAACCAAGAAACGCATTTATAACGACTACTATGAAAACGGCATGCTGAACATCAAGCCTTTGACACAAACGGGACTTGTCATTGCGCTTACTTTCGGGCTTTGCCCACAAGGCACCGAAAAAGCACATGCGGAAAAGCTTGTTCAGATGATTCACGACAACGACGACAAGCTGACGACAGGCTTCCTCGGAACGCCCTATCTGCTTCACGTGCTGACAGATTACGGCTATCCGGAGCTTGCCTATACGCTTCTCTTTCAGGATAAAATGCCGTCGTGGCTCTTCTCCGTCGATCATGGCGCGACGACGATGTGGGAGCATTGGGACGGCGTGCGTGACGACGGAACCATGTGGAGTGAATCCATGAACTCTTTCAACCACTACGCATACGGCGCGGTGGGAGATTGGCTGTACGGCGCCGCCGCCGGAATCGACACCGACGAGGAGCATCCGGGCTTTGAGCACGTCATATTCCGTCCGGTCGTCACAGACAGACTCTCTTATCTGAAAGCGTCCGTGAAAACCAAATACGGGACAGTCTCGTCCGAATGGAGACAGATAAACGGGAAAACCGAATATACTTTCACCGTCCCCGCCGGCATTTCCGCCACCGTGTATTTAAACGGCGAAGCCTATGAGCTCGCCGGAGGAGCTCACACGCTGACGGTATGACAGCAAAAAACAGCAGCATGAATGCTGCTGTTTTTTTGCTATTCTTCTCTTTGCGCACCGGATAAATTCATTCGATTTCCTTTTCAATAACGCCGCGCATCATATCGAAGGTCCCGGCATCGTTCGGGAGCTCTCCGTTCTCGAGCATAGCGGTCATGCCGTAAAGAATGGCTTTGACGGTATAAAGCTTTTGCGCCGTCTCCTGCTCGCCGATTCCCTGAACGGCACAGAATTTTTGAAAAAGCTCTCCGATATCCGCAGAATTTTTCGCTCTCTCCCCCGCCTGCTTTTCATCCAGCGTTTTTTCGGAAACGGCCAAGACGGAGCGATAATTCGGATTCGCCACCCAAAAGCGGATATAGGCGACACAGACCTCGATCAGCTGTTTTCGTGGATCCCCTTCAAACAAAGAGAAGATTTGGTCGCGCAGAAGCTCCCATTGACGGTTGATATACCGTATGATTTCGAGAATAAATTCCTCTTTGTTTTTAAAATGCTTATACGGCGCGGCGCAGGAGGTATTGCAGGACGCGGCCACGCGGCGAAGCGAAAAATCGGCGATGCCGTGCAGTCCGATCTCGTTTGTGCCGGCGATAAGCAGTCTGTCGCGCAACGTGTCCGTACTCATGGAATCCTTCGTCTCTGTCATTCTTCATCCCTCACTTATATGCTCCTTATTA
>URZF01000095.1 GCA_900552255.1 uncultured Eubacteriales bacterium
CCTCCAAATGTTTTCGATTTATCGATAGTCCGTTTATAAAAAACGGGCACGCCCCGTGAGGGGGTACCCCGTGAGGAGCATTTTTCGGGCAGAATGCCCGAAAAATGCCGAATTGCAAAAAGCAATTCCCAGTTATTTTCATTTTATCATATGTGCCGCCGTTTGTCAATCGATTTTACAAGAATCGATAAAAACGATTATCTGTCCTCGCGGTAGTAGTTTACGCCGATCGCCGCCGGCTGATTCGTCTTTTTGGATTTTCGGACGGAACCGATGAAAAGCACGATTGCAGTGATGATGAACGGAAGCGCCGTATACACCTTGAGAGGGATCGCATGCAGCCATCCGAATACCTTCGGGAACGCATAGACAATCGAATCGTTATAAACCTCGAGCGCCTTGAAAATTCCGAATACAAATGTGCCGAGCAGAGCTTTTGCCGGATTCCAGCCCGCAAAGATGACAAGCGCCACCGCGATCCAGCCATATCCGTTCACCCAGCCGGTGCTGGCGAGATACTCGCCGCTGATGTTGAGCGCCATATAATAACCGCCGATTCCCATAATGGCGGAGCCGAGAATGATATGCACATATTTATAACGGTTGATATTCACGCCGCAGGAATCCGCCGCCGCAGGATTTTCACCGACGGCGCGCATACGCAGTCCCGCCTTCGTATATTTCATATACCACCACGACAAAACGGCGATCAGTATGCCAAGATAAATAAAAATGTTATGGGAAAAGAACGCCTTCCCGAAAAACGGGATATCCGAAAAAAACGGAATATGGATCGCTTTCCACCCGGCGGTGACATTCGACGCCGCCTGCATCGAAGGCCATCCGAGGCTTTTGTTGACGCCGTGTCCCACGAAATAGTAAATGCCAAGGCCAAGGGTGGTCACGGTCAGTCCCGTGACATTTTGATTCGCTTGAAGCGAAACCGTGAAAAACGCAAAGATAAGGCCGCACAGTCCGGCAAACACCATCGAGGCGAGTATGCCGAGAAACAGACTGTTTGTCCAGCAGCCGATCAGATAGCCGAACATCGCGCCGACCGCCATCGTTCCCTCGACGCCGAGGTTCAGGCTTCCCGATTTTTCATTAAAAATCTCGCCGACGGTACCGTAAAGAAGCGGAATGTTATAGACGATCAGACTGTATATAAAGCCGGTCAGAACTTCAATTCCCATATCACGCCTCCTCCTTTTTCACGATTTTGAATCGAATCACAAAATCCGCGACCAAAACAGCAAACAGAATAACACCCTGCAAAAGATCGGAAAATCTCGAATCGACCGCGCCGTATGTAATGCTTGCCTGCGCGCAGCCGAATCTCAAAATGCTGATCAGCAGAGAGGTTATGAGAATTCCGACGGTATCGAGCTTGGCAAGCCACGCCACAACGATGCCGGTCCAGCCGACGCTGTCCGTAAGAGAGGTGGAAAGCGGTCCCGCGCTCATCAGCTTGAAGAAGCCCGCAAGGCCGATCAAGGCCGAAGAAAGGAACATCGTGCGGACAATGATTTTTCCGACCTTCATGCCGGCGTATTTCGCCGTGCCCACGCTATCGCCGACAACGGAGATTTCATAGCCGTGCTTTGTCTTTTTCAGATAAAACCAAATCAGCGCGCAGATGACGAGCGCAAAAATAAGCGACCAGCTGAGCGAAAATTTTCCGATTTTGATCGCCGGCATCTCGATGAAATCCCAAACGCTTCGGAAAATCGGGCGCTGCGACTCGGGATTGAGGAAAATATTCCAGCTCCGTTTTTCCTCTCCGAGCAGAGCGACAAAGTAAAGCGCAATGTAGTTGAGCATCAAGGTCATAAGGGTTTCATTCGTACCGAATTTCACCTTCAAAACGGCAACTATGCCGCCCCAAATGCCGCCCGCCGCCATAGCGGCAAGCGCCATAAGCAGCAACGTGATGCCGGTATTCCCGATGACGCCGAATTTCAGCGGAAGGAATGCCGCCGCGACGGCGCCCATCAAAAACTGTCCCTCGCCGCCGATGTTCCAAAAACGCATTTTAAACGCCACGGAAAGCGCGACGGAGGTGAGAAGAAGGGGAACAAAAATCTTGATCAGGCTTTCAAACTGCTTGTAGGCGAAACGGCTGACCGTCCCGTCGTCGGAGATCGTCCCGATGGTGACGATTTTGGCATAATAGGAAAGCGGATTGACGCCGAGCACGAGCAGCAGCACCGCGCCGAGCAGCAGCGCCGCCGCGATCGCGATAAGATAATAAAGCATCCTCCGTCCCGTCGGGATCGCGTTCCGTTTTACGATATGATATTTTTTCATGACGGCTGCTCCTTTATGTTGGTATCTTTCGCGATCCCCGTATGTTTTTCCTCATCGTCCCGGACAAGATTCAAGGCGCCGGTCATCATGAGTCCCAATTCTTCCTTCGTCGTCTTTTCCGCATGGACGATCCCCATGACCTTTCCATGACAAAGCACCATGATTTTGTCGCATAAGGCGAGCATGACGTCGAGGTCCTCGCCGACGAACAGGATTCCCACGCCGCTTTTTTTCTGCCGGTTCAGAATGTCATAAATCGCATAGGAGGAATTGATGTCCAGCCCCCGCACCGGATAGGCCGTGACGATCACGTTCGGTCCGACCTTGATTTCCCTGCCGAGCAGCACTTTCTGCACATTCCCGCCGGAAAGAAGCCTGACCGGCGTTTCCGTGGACGGCGTCACGATCCCGAGCTCGGAGATGATGTCCTCCGCCTCGGCGCGCCCGCGCTTCCGGTTCACAACCGGATTCCACGGATTGTCCTCGTTATAATTTTTGAGCAGCATGTTGTCCGTGATGGAAAGCGAGGGAGAAAGCCCCATTCCAAGCCTGTCCTCGGGAATGAAGCTCATGGATATCCCCTTTTCAATGATCTTTTTCGGCGAAAGGCCGACGATGTTTTCCCCCTTGTGGACGATCTCGCCGCCCGCGATGCCGCGAAGTCCCGCGATCGCCTCGCAAAGCTCCTTTTGCCCGCAGCCGGCGATGCCGGCGACGCCAAGGATCTCACCGCCCCGGATATAAAAGCTCACGTCGTCGATCGCCCGCGAGCCCTCGTCGCCGTTGATCGAGAGATTGCGGATTTCGAGCAGCGGCTTTTTCTTTTCGACGACCGGACGCTCGATCTCAAGATCGATCTTGCGGCCGACCATCAGCTCCGTGAGCATCTGCTCGTCTGCGGCGGCCGTCTCCACCGTTCCGACATATTCTCCCTTGCGCAGCACCGCCACGCGGTCGCTGACCGCAAGCACCTCGTTGAGCTTATGCGTGATGATAATGATGGAATGTCCCTCCGCCTTCATCTTCCGCAGCACGCCGAAAAGCTTTTCGGTCTCCTGCACGGTGAGCACCGCGGTGGGCTCGTCGAGAATGATCACCTTCGCGCCGTAATAAAGCACCTTGATGATTTCCAGCGTCTGCTTTTCGCTGACCGCCATATTGTATACTTTTTTGCCAGAATCTATTTCAAAGCCGAAATCACGGCTGATATGTTCGATTTCAGAATAGCGGGATTTCCGAAGAAGCCTCTCGGAAGCAAAAAAACCTATGGCGCGCCCGCTTTCCGCCGCCATAGCCCACAGCTTTCCGATTCCCTTTTTGCCCGCGGCGCGGGCGGCGGCATGCGCCCTCCATCCGTACCGGCGGTTTTCGCGGCCAAGCCAAATGTTGTCCGCCGCCGAAAAGGCCTCGACAAGCTTGAAATGCTGATGCACCATGCCGATGCCGAGCCGTTTCGCATCCTCAGGAGAGGTGATCTCAACCTTCTCCCCATTTACATAAATATCGCCGCCGTCCGGACGGTAAATGCCGGACAGCATATTCATAAGCGTCGTTTTGCCGGAGCCGTTCTCCCCGAGCAGGGCGAGGATCTCGCCCTGCTTCAGAGAAAGGTTGACGTTCTTGTTGGCAGCCACACTGCCGAACATTTTTGTGATGTTTTTCAGTTCAATCGCGAACTCAGCTGCCATGAAGAACTCCTTTGGATTTTATTTCGCTTCTGTTACGTCGAGAATGCCGGCAACATAGTAGTTCATGCTGCCCTTGATGATGCCGTCGACGGAATCCGCGCCGCCGACAACGGTCATATTTCCGGTGAGCGCGCCCTGCTCATCCGTCTCATAAACGGAATACGTCGCGTTGTCCTCGGAAATGACGGTCTTGCCGTCGTTCGTAACAAGCGCCGCGTTTGTTTTGACGACGTTTCCGGATTCGTCGAACGTCAGCTTCACATTGGAAAATACATCCCATTCGCCGGAAAGGATCATCGTCTTTACGGCGTCGATCTTTGCCGCCGTATCGGAGGTGCAGTTCTCGGAAAGCGGAGAGATATCGACAAAGTTCTCTTTAAGTCCGCCGTAGTAAATGCCGACCTTGCTCATGAAGTTTGCGCTGTCCTTCATCGCGGTCTCGATGGCGAGCTTATAGTAAACATCCCAGTTCCAAATCGGGGCGGTCAGATGCGCCTGCGGGGCGGCAGCCGTCATATCGGAGTTATAGCCGCAGCCGAATACGCCGGCATTCTGCGCCGCAACCTGAGGCTGCTGGCTGTCGCAGTGCTGTGCGATCACAACGCATTTATAGGTGCTGATGAGGGCTTCCGCGGCCTGCTTTTCCAGCGTGGGATCGCCCCAAGTGCCGATCTGCTTTACATAAATCTGCGCCTCGTCGCCGAGAACGGACTGAACGCCGAGCGTAAAGGAATTGATGCCGCTGCAGGTCTCCGCATACTGCGTGCCGTAGGCGGATACATAACCGATGTTGTATTTGCCGTTGTCGCCCTTGCCGACTTCTTTTGCTTTCAGGCCGGCGGCGATCCCGGAAAGATAACGAGCCTGATAGATGCGTCCGAAGTAGTTGTTGAAATTGGTTTCGTTGGAAAGATAACCGGTAGCATGAGAAAAGACGATATCCTCATATTCCTCGGCAGCCGCGGCAAACGCATTGATATATCCGAAGCTGATGCCGAAGATGATGTCGCAGCCTTGGTTGGCCAGCGCGTCGATGGCGGTCTTTACCTGCGCGTCGTCCTCCTGCACATTGTCCCGAATGAGAAGCTTGACGCTGTAGCCCTCGTCTTCCAGTTGTTCAATGGCCTTCGTGATGCCGTCGTGATGTGCGAACGTATAGCCGGCATCTTCATTCTGGCTTCCGATGTAGACAGCGCCTACGGTGATATCCGCTTTTTCATCCTTGCCGCAGGACGCGAGCATCAGGACGGAAAAAAGCATGACTGCCGCAAGAACGAGTGACAGAACCTTCTTCATAAAAAAGTGTCTCCTTTAAGATTTTTAAATATTTATGTAAACTTACGTTACATACGAAAAACAAAAAGACCCTTCCCCTCATCTGCGGTATACGATACCGTCCGCCGACATGGCGTCGATGATGGCAAGAGACTCCACTCTGATTCCCTTTTCGCGCAAGACGTCCCCTCCGTGCTGAAACCCCTTTTCGATCGCGACGGCACAGCCTGCAAGCGCGGCGCCGGCCTCTTCTACAATGGAAATCAGCCCATGAAGGGCCTCTCCTGTAGCGAGAAAATCGTCGGCGATCAGCACGCAGTCCGCCGCGGAGAGGTATTCCCTCGCCACGGTCGCTTCATAAGTATTTTTATGGGTAAAGGACGTGATCCGCGCGCTGTATACGTCCGCGGATTGATTGGCGCCTTTCATCTTCTTCGCAAAAACGACGGGAACGTGCATATGTACCGCCGCCGCCACAGCAATGGCAATACCGGAGGCCTCGATCGTGAGGATTTTCGTAACTCCGCATCCGGCATAAAGGCGTGCCACCTCCGCGCCGAGCTCCATCAGAAAATCGACGTCGAGCTGCTGGTTGAGAAAGCTTCCGACCTTCAGAATATCCCCGCCCAAAACGACGCCGTCGCTTGCAATGCGCTTTTCCAAAAGCTCCATCCGACAAGCCTCCCGCAAAAGAAAATAAAAAAAGCAGACTAAGAACCGAGTCCATATCCGCTTTCAAAAACAGAATCTGCCCTTTCCGCGGCACAGCTTGTCCGAAAAGAGACGAAATTCATCGTGTGTTTACTTACATATATATTATATAATGGATTATTCAAATATTCAATACACATTATTCACAGTTTGCGACATAATATTTTACAATTTTTAGACACTTTGCACAAGTCCAAGCTTGACTTTCCTA
>URZF01000096.1 GCA_900552255.1 uncultured Eubacteriales bacterium
AAACTTGAAACTGTGAAGGCTCTTGGAGAGAGCAAAGGAGCTTATTATGCGGCTGAAAAGACATGTTTGGATTGTTTTGATCTGCGTATTCTGCCTGTCGAGCCTTTTTGCGATATTTTTTTCCTGCCGGAAGCAGACGCTTGACATTACAATGACGGGCTACCGCGCGGCGTCGGAGGAGGGAACGGTCGAGGTTCGCGTGGACGGCGTGCTTTCTTACCGCTTTTTCAGGCCGTATCGCTTTCGCGGGCGCATTTCCGTCGAAGGCTACGAGATTACGTTTGATGAAGCGTATACCAACGATCTTTTGATGCAAAACGGCTGCGGCTTCCTCGATTATATGTGCGTTGACGAAGAGGGCGTGCGGGATGAATTTCTCGGCCGCATCCGTATGGACGGCTCCGGCTCGCTTCTGATTCTTCTTTACGGAGAAAGCCATGCGGGAGGAAACGCCTATATCTGCGCGCCCGCCGGTACGGCGGCGGAGGCTGCGCTCCTTGCGGAAAAGCTCAGCTGCGGGACATGGATGGAGGAGATCGATTGGGGACTGTCCGGCGATTGACGCCATGAAAATGCGGGAATCCTAAAAAGAGGCTTGACAAAATAAAATTTCAGGTGTAAACTGATCCTTGTAGGAAAAGCACAACATGGACATGTTCCCGCAGAAATCCCGTTCAGAGAGATGCGCCGCGGCTGAAAGCGCGTTCGGGAGGCTGTGAGGAATACCGCCATGCGGCTGCGCGCAGGAAATGGCGCGCCGGCGCCGTCCGTTACCGCGGAAGTCCGCATACATGCGGATGCAGAGTGAAACGTTGAGTGGAACCGTGTCTTTGGCACCTCAAACCGGAAATTTCCGGTTTGAGGTTTTTTATTTTTTGTATGGGCGCCGCCTTTTGGCGGAGAAAGGAATCACATTATGAAAATCATCGATCATGACGGCAAAATCGTCGAATCCACCTTTGAGGAGGAGCTTGGCAGAAATTCGCTGCGCCACACGGCGTCGCATATTCTCGCACAGGCGGTCAAGCGCCTGTATCCCGAAACGAAGCTCGCTATCGGTCCCTCGATCAAGGACGGCTTTTATTATGATTTCGACAGAGAAACGCCGTTCTCCGAGGATGACCTTGCCGCGATTGAAGCGGAGATGAAAAAAATCATCAAGGAAAATTTGAAATTAGAACGCTATACGCTTCCGCGCGAGGAGGCGATCGCCTTTATGGAGGAAAAGGGAGAGCCGTACAAGGTTGAACTGATCCGCGACCTGCCGGAGGACGCGGAGCTGAGCTTCTTCCGTCAGGGGGAGTTTACCGATCTCTGCGCAGGCCCTCACGTCACGTATACCTCCGCGGTCAAGGCGGTGAAGCTCACCTCCGTCGCCGGTGCGTACTGGCGCGGCAATGAAAAGAACAAGATGCTGGTGCGCATTTACGGTACGGCGTTTTCCAAAAAAGAGGACCTCGAACAGTATCTCGAACGCATCGAGGAGGCGAAAAAGCGCGATCACCGCAAGCTCGGCCGCGAGCTCGGACTTTTTACCATCATGGACGAGGGTCCCGGCTTTCCGTTTTTCCTGCCGAAGGGCATGATCCTCAAGAATACGCTCATCGATTACTGGCGGGAAATCCATACCCGCGAGGGATATATGGAGATCAGCACGCCGATGATGCTGAGCCGCTCGCTTTGGGAGACCTCCGGTCACTGGGATCATTACAAGGACAACATCTATACGACGACCATCGACGAGGAGACTTTCTGTATCAAGCCTATGAACTGTCCGGGCGGCATGCTCGTCTATAAGATGGAGCCGCGCTCCTACCGCGATCTTCCGATGAAGGTGGGCGAGCTCGGCCTTGTCCACAGACATGAGAAATCCGGCGCTTTGCACGGTCTTATGCGCGTGCGCTGCTTCACGCAGGATGATGCGCACATCTTTATGACGGAGGAACAGATCCCGGAGCAGATCAAAGGCGTCGTGCGTCTCATCGACGAGGTGTATGGGCTGTTCGGCTTCAAATATCATGTAGAGCTCTCGACCATGCCGGAGGATCATCTCGGCTCGCTCGAGGATTGGGAAATGGCCACAAGCGGACTTCGCAGCGCATTGGACGAGATGAAGCTTCCCTATGTGATCAACGAAGGCGACGGCGCGTTCTACGGACCGAAGATCGACTTCCATCTCGAGGATTCGCTTGGCCGCACATGGCAGTGCGGCACCATTCAGCTCGACTTCCAGCTTCCGATGCGCTTTGAGGCGGAATATATGGCGGCGGACGGGCAGAAACGCCGGCCGATCATGATACACCGCGTCGTATTCGGCTCGATCGAGCGCTTCATCGGCATTCTGACCGAGCATTACGCCGGCAGGTTCCCGACATGGCTTTCTCCGGTGCAGGTGAAGGTCATCACGATCACCGACCGCGCGAACGAATACGCGGAAAAGGTCACGTCCGCCCTGAAAGAACAGAAGATCCGTGCGGAGCTCGACGACCGCAGCGAGAGCGCGAATTATAAGATCCGCGCGGCGCAGCTGGAAAAAATCCCGTATATGCTTGTGCTCGGCGATAAGGAGATCGAAGCGGGAACCGTTTCCGTGCGCACGCGCGACGGAAAGGTGATGGGCAATATGAAGCTCGACGAGTTCGCCGGAACGGTAGCGCAGGAAATCCGCGCGAGAAAGAGCTGATGGAATCCCCCGCGAGCTTTTACAACATGACGATGGTGTGCGACGGGGAGGGACGCGTCCTTGTGCTCGACAGGATCAAGAGCGACTGGCCGGGGCTGACGTTCCCCGGCGGCCATGTCGAGCCGGGCGAGAGCTTTGCCGCCTCCGCCGCACGCGAGGTCTTTGAGGAGACGGGGCTTTCTGTCTGCAATCTTATTCCGTGCGGCGCCGTCCACTGGGCGGAGAAAAACGGGAACAGGCGGTATATCGAGCTCCTTTACCGGACATGCGATTTTACCGGAACGGTTTCGGGCGGCACGTCCGAGGGCAGCGTCTTTTGGATGAGCGCGGACGCGCTTCGCGCGTCGAGGAGGCTTTCCCCGAATTTCGACCTCTATCTGCCGCTGTTTTTGGACGGCGGCGTTTCCGAGCTGTTTTTTGAATGGGACGGAAAATCGTGGAACGGCGTTCCGCAGTATTATCGTTATTACACGGAGAAAAAACAATAGCGCGTAAGATCCCTGCATGCCGAATGATCGGCACGTGAGCTTTTCGGTTGCCGTCACAGGAAAGGAATGGGCGTATGATTTATTACATCGATCGGGAAAACGGAAGGGGAGACGGCCTCTCCCCCGATTTCCCGCGGCCGGATTACCGCGATCTGGAGCTCCGACCGGGGGACAAAGTACTGTTCCGGCGCGGCACGGTGATGCGCGAGCGGCTGGAAACGGTGTCCGGCGAAAAGGGAAATCCCGTCGTCTATGGGGCATACGGCGAGGGAGAAGCGCCGCGCTTTCTCGGCTCCGTCGATCTCGGCGGAGCCGGGAATTGGGAGATGGCAAGCCCGAACATTTGGCGCTGTGTCAACCGTCCCGAGACGGAAGCGTGCAATTTTATTTTTGACGGAGGCATCTCCTGCGGGACGCTTCGATGGAGCCCCGGCGAGCTTTCGGGGCAGGGGGATTTCTTCGACGAATGCTATGGATTTTCCTCTAAAAAGCTGCCTTGCACGGGCGGACTTTATCTGTGGTCGGAGAAAAATCCCGCGGACGCCTATGGGCGGATCGAATGCGCTGTGTTCGGCGGTCGCAATCTCGCGGACGCGAGACACGATATCCGCATCGAGAATCTTTCATTTGAGATGAGCGGCGTTCACGGCGTATCCGGCAAGGGAATCCGGACGGAGCTTTTCGGCTGCCGGTTTCGTTTTATCGGCGGCTGCGTGTGGAGCGCGGAGCGGCAGATCCGCTTCGGAAACGCCGTGGAATTTTGGAATATCTGCGAGGACACAAGCGTCGAAAATTGTATTTTTGATGAGATTTACGATTCCTGTGTGACGCATCAGGGCGGCGTGGACTGCCTGCCGGCACGGCATGTGCGGATTTCGCGCAATCTGTTTTCCCGCTACGGAATGGCGGCATACGAATGCCGCGACCGGCTGCCGGTCGATACGGAGTTTTCCCTGAATCTCTGCGAAAATGCGGGCTGCGGGTTTTCTTCGCTTGGCGCGACAGTCCCGCGTAATTCCGAGATTTATCCGGAGCCGATGGGACACCATATTTTTATTTGGCGGATCGAGAAAGCGACGCAGGATGGTGAGCTGCGGATTTTTCGCAATGTGTTTGCAGACGCGCCGCAGGGCGCCGCGGTGTATTCCAGCATCGCGCCGGAGGCCGAGGCGCAGATCTACATGAGCGAAAACCTTTATCGGATGGAAAAAAGGGAATTTTACTGCCGGATGGGCGGCAGAAATTACGACGGCTTTGAGGACTATTGGAAACATACGGGCAAAGACGCGGACAGCGTCGATGCGAGCGAAAACGGATACGGGAGGGAAACATGAAAACGGATGTTGTCATCATCGGCGCAGGCCCCGCGGGGATTTTTACCGCGATTGAAATGATCAGGGGAGGAAGCCGGCAGAAAATCACGATCGTCGAGAAGGGGAACGCGATTGAGAATCGTCACTGTCCGAAGGAAAAAACCAAGCGGTGCGTGAGCTGCAAGCCGTATTGCCATATCACGACGGGCTTTTCCGGCGCGGGCGCGTTTTCGGACGGCAAGCTGTCGCTCAGCTATGAGGTCGGCGGCGACCTGCCGACTCTTGTCGGAGAGGACGTCGTGCAAAGCACGATCGATTATACGGATAAAATCTATCTTGAATTCGGCGCGGACGAGCATGTGGAGGGCGTCTCCGACAATGAGGCGAAAAAAGACATCCGCAAGCGCGCGATCCAGGCGGGACTCAAGCTTGTGGACTGTCCTATCCGCCATCTCGGAACAGAAAAGGCGCAGGAGCTCTATTATTCCATCGAGCAGTATCTTTTGAGCCATGGCGTCGATATCCTTTTCGGCTATGAGTGCACGGATATCATTATCGAGGACGGCAAATGTCTCGGCGTGCAGATCACAAACGGAAAAGAATCTCTTGAAATCTTTTCGTCGCGAACCATTGTGGCGACGGGACGCCGCGGCGCGGAATGGCTCGAAAAGACCTGCACGGATCACAATATTGATCACGTGCCGGGCACGGTCGATATCGGCGTGCGCGTCGAGGTGCGCAACGAGATCATGGAAGAGATCAATGCGGTGCTGTATGAATCGAAGCTGATCGGATATCCGAAGCCGTTCAAAAACAAGGTGCGCACCTTCTGCCAGAATCCCGGCGGCTTTGTCAGTCAGGAGAATTATGACAACGATCTCGCCGTCGTCAACGGACATTCCTATAAAGAGCTGAAATCCAACAACACGAATCTTGCGATTCTTTGCTCGCACAACTTCAATGTGCCGTTCAATCAGCCGATCAAATACGCGCAGAAGGTCGGGGAGCTGACCAATATGCTCGGTGCGGGACATATCCTCGTCCAGCGCTTCGGCGACATTCTCGACGGCAAGCGCACGTGGCAGAAGGAGCTTTCCCAATCCAACCTGCGCCCGACGCTTCCGGACGCGGTGGCGGGCGACATCACGGCCGCGATGCCGTACCGCGCGATGATGAACATCATCAATTTCATTCAGGCGATGGATCATGTCGTGCCGGGCTTTGCCTCGACGGAAACGCTGCTTTATTCGCCAGAGCTGAAATTTTACAGCAACCGCGTCAAGATGAACGAGGAGCTGGAAACGAGCGTTTCGGGGCTTCACTGCCTCGGGGATTCCAGCGGCTGGACGAGAGGTCTTATGATGGCGTCCGTCATGGGAGTGCTGATGGGCAGAAAAATCGTGCGGGACGAAGAAAAGCAGTAAAAAGAATCCGCCGAAACGCCTCGATACGGATATCACAGCGAATCCATGAGACGGCAGAAGGAAAAAATGGAATCATGACCGGCTTCGTTTTATGAGCGAGGCCGGTTTTGCTTTGGCGCTGATATCTTTTTTTTGTTACGGTAGTTTCGCTGCCGGCTTTTTCTTTATTCAATTTCTTGTTTTCGGATGTATGATTGGAGGTTTTCTTGT
>URZF01000097.1 GCA_900552255.1 uncultured Eubacteriales bacterium
CGGTCCCGCTCGGTCTGCCGACCGGCACTGCCGCGCTCCTGCGCGGCGCCCTGCCCGGCCCCACCGTCGGCCTGCGCGCCGATCTGGACGCCCTGCCGATCACGGAGCGCACCGGAGTGGAATTTTCCTCCCGCGTTCCCGGCGTCATGCACGCCTGCGGGCATGATATCCATATGGCCGCCCTGCTCGGCGCAGCCCGCCTGCTTGCAGCGCGGCGGGAGCAGCTCGCCGGGAACGTCCTGTTCCTGTTCCAGCCCGCCGAGGAGGCCGCAACGGGCGCCATGCAGGTGCTGGAGCAGGGCCTGTTCCGCCGCGTTCCGATGGCGGGCATGCTGGCGCTGCACGTCTGGCCCGGTCTGGCACAGGGGCAGCTCGGCATCCGGTCCGGCGCGATCCTCTCCGCCGTGGACAGCTTTGAGATCACCGTCACGGGCCGCGGCGGCCACGGCTCCGCACCGGAGCGGGCCTGCAATCCCATCCCCGCGGGCGCTGCGCTGGCTTCGGCCCTCACAACGCTCCGCGCCAACGACCTGCCGCAGGCAGAGCCAGCCGTCACGGCCGTGACGTGCATTCAGGCCGGGACCTGCAACAATGTCATTCCGGACCGCTGTATCCTGCTCGGGACGATCCGCACGTTCTCCGCACGGACGCGGGCACAGGCAAAGGCGCGGCTGGAGGCCCTCACGGCCGGTATCGCGGCCGCGTGGGGCTGCACCGCAGCAGTCGGCTGGACGGACGGAACGCCCGCCCTGTGCAACGATGCCGGGCTTGCAGCGGCAATGGAGCACGCCGCCGTCTCCGTGTGCGGCAAAAGCGGCTGCGGCAAAACGACATTGCTTCTTCAGCTCAAGCCTGCGATTGTTCCGAAAGGCGAGCGTGAAGGCAAAATATATTTAAACGGCACGGAGCTCGACAAAACGGACCTCAGAACGCAGTCCGAAAAAATCGGCTTTGTCATGCAGAATCCCGAGAGCCAAATTGTCACTGACAAGGTGTGGCATGAGCTGGCGTTTGGACTTGAAAATCTCGGCATGAAAACTGCGGAAATACGTCTCAGAGTTTCCGAAATGGCTTCCTACTTCGGTATCGACGATTGGTTTGACAAAAAAACGACAGAGCTTTCCGGCGGTCAGAAACAAATTCTAAATCTTGCCGCCGTCATGGCAATGCATCCTGACATCCTGATTCTTGACGAGCCGACATCAAGGCTTGACCCGATTGCGGCCGACAAGACATCGGTGGGAAATACCTACCGTCCCGGAGAAAACATCACGTATGTTCTCTCTATACAAAATCATGGAAACACTGCTTTGACAGGTGTTACCATAACGGATAATTTGGGTTCTTATACGGTTGGAGGCACCACGGTCACGCCTTTGACGTATGCGAACAGCGCAAGCCTTTATATCAACGGCGTTTATTCTGCTCCGATCACGGGAACGCCCGGCACGAACGATGTCGTCTTTACGATCGACTCGCTTGCGGCCGGCTCCAATGCGCTGATCGTTTATAATGCCACGGTAAACGGCTATGCTCCGCTGGCGACAGACTCAACGATCGTCAATACGGCGACCTTTACGGCTACCGGCGTCACCACGCCGCTGACTGCGACCAATACCATTACCGTAGAGGGCTATGCGGACGTTTCCATTCTCAAAGAAATGAGCCCGGATCCCATTTCCGACGGGGATACGATCACGTATACCTTTACCATCAACAATTACGGCAACACACCGGCGACCAATGTGGTTCTGACCGACCAGTTCGATCCGGCGCCGTCCCTTATCTCCGTAACCGTCGGCGGACAGACCGTGCCTTCCTCGGATTACACCTATACGGGCGGACTTCTGACGCTTCCGAGCGGTTCGACCTTTGAGATGACCGTTCCGGCGGCGACGATTTCGCAGAATCCGACGACCGGCGTTGTCACCTCGACGCCGGGAACGCTTGTGATCACGGTAACGGGCACTATTTGACACGGAATCAAAAAGGAAAGGATCGTAACAATATTTTTCCTGAATGCGGCTGTACCGAAAACGCGGTGCGGCCGCATTTCCGTTTTCGGCGCTTCCTTTTTTGACCGATTTCCCTTTCTTCCGATAATATTGTCGTTTATCTCTTGACAAAATTCCGTAACTTTGCTAGTATCAACAAAGCCTCATAAAATAATCGGGGGTGCTGAATGTGATTCGGCTGAGAGGAAGATGTTATCCGAAAACCCTTCTAACCTGATATGGATAATACCGGCGCAGGAAGATTATGGACGCAACACTCCGAGAAATGATTGCCGTATTATTTTCATGCGGCAATTTTATTTTTAGGAGGTTTTTCAAATGAAAAACAAAACCGTAAGGGCTCTTGTGGAAAGCGCCGTCATGATTGCGCTCGCCACTGTTTTGAGCATGATCAAAATTGTCAGTCTTCCGGCGGGAGGCTCGATTACCATCGCTTCGATGCTGCCGATTGCTATCATCGCTTACCGTCACGGTCTCGGCTGGGGACTCGGTGCAGGTCTTGTTCACGGCGTTATTCAACAGCTGCTCGGACTCAATACTCTTTCTTATGTTACAGGCTGGCAAAGCGTTCTCGCCGTTATTCTGCTCGATTACATCGTAGCGTTTGCCGTTGTCGGCTTGGCCGGCGTTTTCCGCAAGGCTGTCAAAAACCAGGCGACCGCGCTTACGCTTGGCTGTGTGCTTGTCAGCGTGCTCCGTTATATCTGTCATGTCATTTCGGGCGCCACGGTTTGGGTGGGACTTTCGATCCCGACGCAGGCGGCGCTCGGCTATTCCTTTATCTATAACGCTACTTACATGCTCCCGGAGACCATTATTCTCGTCGTTGCCGCGCTTTACGTCGGTTCCACCGTCGATTTCCGCGCCGAAGCGCCTACGAGAATGCGCAGAGAAGCGGAGGCGCGAAATACCGTTTGGCTTGCTCCTGCGGCGGGACTTGTCGTCACGGCGGCTGTGATCTATGATATCGCTGCGGTCTTTGCCCATTTGCAGGATGGCGAGAGCGGTGAGTTTGCCATCACGCAGATTACTGAAGTGAACTGGCTGTCCGTCGTTATTGTGACGGCAGTCGCCGCTTTGATTGCGGCGGTTCTGCTCGCCGTGCGTTCCGCACTGAAACGCAAAGACGCTTGATTTATTTTAGAAAATGGAGGCTGTGATGAGATGTCTGGTTATTACCCCATATATGGAAGGCTCTCTTTCCGCGTGTCTGCCGCATGACGGCGCGCAGCTTGTCATCTGTGCCGATACCGCATACAGACAGGCCTTGGAAGCGGGTATCACGCCGGACGTCGTCATCGGCGATTTTGACCACGGGGACGGACAGCCTGCAAAATCCGGAAAAGTCATTCGTGTGCCGAGTGAAAAGGACGATACCGACACGATGCTCTGCATCAAATATGCGACCAAGGCGGGAGCCGGAGAAATCGTCATCGCGGGCGGGATCGGCGGCAGGCTCGATCATACGATCGCCAATATCCAGTCGTTGGCCTATGCCGCGTCGCGCGGGGTTTCCGCCGTTCTCACGGATGGGAGGAACGAGGCGAGAATCCTTTCGGGACGTGCGAAATTCCCCAAAAAGCCCGGTTTCTATTTTTCCGTTTTCGCATATGGGGGACCCTGTCGGGGCGTTTCGGAATCCGGCGTCAAATATCCGCTTCGGAATGTCGAGCTGAGCTCGGATTTTCCGCTCGGCGTCAGCAATGAAATCACGGAGGATTTTGCAGACATCGAGGTGAAAGAGGGCCGGCTTCTCATCATCCAGTCGAAAAAGGAAGTTTGAATCCAAACCGAATTAGGGTTTCAGATACTCAGTCATATAAAAACACCCGCAGACATGCGGGTGTTTTTTTCTGTTTTTCAGAAAAGTCCGGTGATCCGTCCGTTTGCATCGACGTCGATGCGTTCCGCCGCCGGGGACTTCGGAAGTCCCGGCATCGTCATGATATCTCCGGTGAGCACGACGATGAAGCCTGCGCCGGCGGAAACCTTTACATTTTTGACCGTGACGGTGAAGCCTTCGGGCGCACCGAGCAGCTTCGGATCGTCGGAGAAGCTGTACTGCGTTTTGGCTATACAAACCGGCAGACCTCCGAAGCCGAGCTCGGTCAGCGTGTCGATCTGCTTTTTGGCGGCGGGCAGAATGGACACGCCTGCGCCCCGGTATACGCGCGTCACGATCTTTTCGATTTTATTCTCGATGGTATCGTCCGCATCGTAGCTGAAGGAAAAATTGTTCGGAAGCTCGCAGAGCCGCACGACTTCGCGTGCGAGCGCCTCCCCGCCGGTACCGCCGTCCGCCCAAACGGTGGACAGGACGACGTTTACGCCGAGCGCGCGGCATTTGTCGATGACAAGAGCTACCTCCGCGTCCGTGTCCGTCGGGAAGCGGTTGACCGCGACGACGGAGGGCAGCTTATAGACGTCGCGGATATTGGAAACGTGGCGAAGAAGATTCGGGATCCCCTTTTCAAGCGCTTCAAGGTTTTCCGTGCCCAGCTCGGTTTTGGAAAGTCCGCCGTGCATTTTCAGCGCGCGGATCGTCGCGACGACGACTGCCGCCGAGGGATGCAGACCGGCGACGCGGCATTTGATATCGAGGAACTTCTCGGCGCCGAGGTCCGCGCCGAAGCCTGCTTCCGTTACGGCGTATTCCCCAAGCTTCAGCGCCATGCGTGTGGCGAGAACGGAATTGCATCCGTGCGCGATGTTGGCAAACGGGCCTCCGTGAACGATCGCGGGCGTCCCTTCCAGCGTTTGGACGAGATTGGGAGAGAGCGCGTCGCGAAGCAGCGCCGTCATGGCGCCCTCCGCCTTCAGATCGCCGGCGGTGACGGGCTTTTCATCATAAGTATAGCCGACGATGATTCGGGCAAGGCGCGCCTTCAGGTCGGAAATCGAGCTTGCAAGGCAGAGCACCGCCATGATTTCGGACGCCACCGTGATATCGTAGCCATCCTCGCGCGGCACGCCGTTGACGCGCCCGCCGAGTCCGTCCACGATATTTCGCAGCTGTCTGTCGTTCATATCGACGCAGCGGCGCCAAGTGATTCTGCGCGGATCGATCCCAAGCGCGTTGCCCTGATAAATATGATTGTCAAGCATGGCAGCCAGCAGATTGTTCGCCGCGCCGATGGCGTGAAAATCGCCGGTGAAATGCAGATTGATGTCCTCCATCGGCACGACCTGCGCATATCCGCCGCCGGCGGCGCCGCCCTTGACGCCGAAAACGGGACCGAGCGAGGGCTCGCGGAGCGCTACGACGGATTTTTTCCCGATTTTCCGAAGTCCGTCGGCAAGACCGATGGTCGTCGTCGTTTTGCCTTCTCCTGCCGGCGTCGGTGTGATCGCCGTGACGAGGATCAGCTTGCCGTCGGGATTTTTGGCTTCATTCAAAAGGGAAAGCCCGATTTTTGCCTTGTATTTTCCGTACTGCTCTACATATTTTGCGTCTACGCCGGCTTTTTCGGCGATTTCCGTGATTGGAGCAAGAGGCGTTTGCTGTGCGATCTCGATATCTGTTTTCATTCCGTGTTCCTTTCTGAAATAAAAAATTGTGGTAAAACAAAGGGCAGTCTTATCTTTTCGGATAAGACTGCCCAGACGGTCGGCTGCTATTGCCTTTTGCTTCACTGCGGTTGGTTCCGCTTTCCGTCGGTCACAAAAGGCCCTCTTCTGTTGTTATTATATGACAAATCACGCCGCTTGTCAAGAGAAAAATCATGTTTGCCGTTTGAAAGAGACAAAAATAAATCATTTCTCCCAGGTTTTGATGATGGCGCAGAGGATATTCAGCTTATTGTCGTCTAAGGACTTCAAGGATTCCGCGATTTCCGAGGATTTTACGGGATTTTCAGTCTCGAATGCAAAAAATTCCTCCGGAGAGATGCCAAGATATTCGCAAATATAAAAGAATCCCATCATCGACGGAAAATTTTTCCCGTTTTCAATATTGTTGATATAGCCCGCGCTCTGTCCGATCGACAGACTCATATCCCTGGCGGATACACCCTTTTTGATGCGTAGCTCCGCCAATCTCCTGCAAAATTGATCATCAAGCATTGTATA
>URZF01000098.1 GCA_900552255.1 uncultured Eubacteriales bacterium
CACATACTTTGCCACGATCTTCGCCATATCGGGAAGCTTGTTTTCCATATCGAGCGTGAGCCTTAACTGGGCGCGGGCGCGTTCAAGATTGTGCTTGTCCCGGTGCACCTGAAAATAGACGTCGCCGTTCAGATAATCGCCGAGGAAGCGGAGCACCAGCTCATACGTCAGGATGAGGGCCGACATCGGCAGAAGCTCGATTTCCTTTTTCGTGATGTTTTCGCCGACACCGGCGAGAAATCCCGCTGTGTACTCCTCGAACAGATCCAGCCTCAGAAAGACCTTGGAAAGCTCCGGCTCGTCCTCAGCGGAATTGCACGCGGCAAAGCGAATGCTGTCACCGAAATCATAAAGCAGGGAACCGGGCATGACCGTGTCAAGATCGATGACACACAGTCCTTTTCCGGTCTTGTTGTCGATCATGATATTGTTGAGCTTGGTATCGTTGTGCGTGACGCGCAGAGGAATCTCACCGGCCGCGAGCGCATCGACGATGATATGCGCGTATTTTTCGTGCTTCTCGATTTCATCGATTTCATAAGCACATTCCGAAGCGCGGCCCGCGGTATCCTCTCGGACGGCCTGCATGAAATCCGCATAACGGGATACGGTATTGTGAAAATTCGGGATGGTTTCATAAAGCGTGTCCGCCGGATAATCGGAAAGCAGCTTTTGAAAATTGCCGAACGCCTCCGCTGCGCTGTAAAGCAGACCGGGACGGTCTGCACACTGGTGCGCCTCCGAATCGCTGATAAAATAATAGAGGCGCCAGCAGCCTTTCTGCGCGTCGTGATAATAATCGCGACCGTCCTTGGTCGGAATCAGCGTCAATGCCTCCCGCAGCGGATCCCCGCCGCGCTCTATGACCTTGCGCCGGATGTGAGCGCATACGCCCTTGATATTGGCGATCAGCTCGTCGGGCTTTTTAAAAATATCGGTATTGATTTTTTGCAGGATATATTTCGGGTTTTCCTCTCCTGCAACATAAACTGCATACGTATGATTGATGTGTCCCGCCGTGATCGGCTGAAAGCTCGCGGCGCAGTCTCCGGTTTCAAACACCGAAAAAACGTCTGAAAGCAATTTGTCCATGTGGAACCTCCCAAATTTGTTATTACCATTCATATAAGCCGCGCAGCAATTCGATTTCGACTTTATGTCCGTCGTCGTCGGTCGGCGTTTCGAGAATAAAGGGAAGCGTGCGCAGCTTCTCATGATTCATTACGCGCACCAGCGCCTCAAGGCCGATTTGCCCCTCTCCGATTTTCGCATGTCTGTCCTTTTTGGCGCCGCGCGGATTCATGCTGTCGTTAAGGTGGACCGCCCGCAGATGAGAAAGGCCTATCGCCTCGTCAAATTCGGCGAGCACGCCGTCAAGGTCGTCCCGCACGTCGTATCCCGCTTCCCAAATATGGCAGGTGTCGAGGCAGACGCCGAGTTTGTCCTTCCGCTCTACACGGTCCATGATATCCCGGATTTCTCGGAAGGTTTTTCCGATTTCCGAGCCTTTGCCGGCCATCGTTTCGATGAGAACCGTCGTGGTCTGCTCCGGCGTCAGGACCTCGTTTAACATCTGCGCCGTTTCGTCGACGCCGGCTTCCACGCCTTGTCCAGTATGACAGCCGGGATGGAAGTTATAGAAATTGCCGGGCGTATACTCCATACGGACAAGGTCATCACGCATCGTATCCCTTGCAAATTCCCGCAGATGCTTATCTGAGGAGCAGGGATTGAGCGTATATGGGGAATGGGCGACAAGCTCGGAAATCCCCGCCTTTCCGGCAAGCTCGATAAAGGCCGCGGCATCCCTCTCGTCGATCTGTTTGGCCGCGCCGCCGCGGGGATTTCTTGTGAAAAAGGCGAAGGTATTCGCTCCGATGCGCTCGGCGGTCTTGCCCATCGCGAGATATCCGCCCGACGCCGAAAGATGGCATCCGATTTTAAGCATGTTCATCCTCCTTATCAGACATTGAAGCGAATGACGACGATATCGCCGTCGCGGAAGACATAATCCTTTCCCTCGCTGCGGATAAGCCCCTTTTCCTTGGCGGCGTTCATGGAGCCGCACGCCATAAGATCGTCAAAGGAAATGACCTCCGCGCGGATAAAGCCGCGCTCCATGTCCGAATGGATTTTGCCTGCGGCCTGCGGGGCCTTGGTCCCGTCGACGATCGTCCATGCGCGCACCTCCTTAGGGCCTGCCGTCAAAAAGCTGATATAGCCGAGCAGATGATAGCTGGCCTTGATCAGCATATCAAGGCCGCTTTCCTCGATGCCGAGGTCCTCGAGAAACGCCTCTTTGTCCTCGCCGTCAAGCTCCGCGATTTCGCTTTCGATTTCGGCACAGATGGTCAGCAGCTCCGCTCCCTCGCTTTTTGCGAGCTTTTCAAGCGACCGATAGGTTTCGGTTTCTTTGAACTGCGTCCCGATCTGATCCTCGCTGATGTTTGCGACATAGATGACAGGCTTCATGGAAAGCAGCTCGACGTCCGCTATCATCGCTTTTTCGTCGTCGGCGAGCGGGACGGCGCGCGCACTGATTCCGTTTTCCAAAGCCGCTTTGACTTTATTCAGGACAGTCAGCTCCTGTGCGAGCGTTTTGTCGCCTTTCATCGCTTTTTCCGTGCGGGAGATCCTGCGCTCCAAAATCTCGAGATCTGAAAAAATCAATTCGAGATTGATGGTTTCGATGTCGCGCAGAGGATTGACATTGCCCTCGACATGGATGATGTTTCCGTTCTCAAAGCAGCGGACAAGATGGATAATGGCGTCGGTTTCTCGGATATGCGAGAGAAATTTGTTCCCCAATCCCTCGCCTTTGGAGGCGCCCTTGACAAGTCCCGCGATATCGACAAATTCGATCACGGCGGGCGTGTATTTTTCCGGATGATACATTTTCGCAAGCGCATCGAGCCGCGCATCCGGCACGGCGACCATCCCGACGTTTGGCTCGATGGTGCAGAACGGATAATTGGCAGACTGGGCGCCTGCGTTTGTGATGGCGTTGAAAAGCGTGCTTTTGCCGACGTTCGGCAGGCCGACGATTCCGAGTTTCATAGCTTACATCCTTTACCGTATACTTACAAATATCATTTTCATCACAATATTTTAGCGCAAAATGGAATATATGTCAATCTTTTTGAACAGATTTATAAAAATCATTGAACGATCTATAAATTTATCAATTTTTTCTTTACAAGAAAGAACAGGAATGATATAATTAGACTACATAAAAATGCAAAATAAGGGAAAGGGAAAATAGCAATGAGCACGAAATTACTTGTGATCGACGACGATCCCCATATCTGTGAGGCGATCAAGCTATATCTGGAAAACGAAGGATATGAGGTCAAGACAGCGGGAGACGGTGCGGAGGGAGTCAGCATGTTCAAAATGTATGATCCCGACCTTGTTCTGCTCGATATTATGATGCCAAAAAAAGACGGGTGGCAGGTTTGCCGGGAGATCCGAGAGGGCTCCTCGAAGCCGATCATCATGCTGACGGCCAAGGGCGAGGTATTCGACAAGGTATTAGGACTGGAGCTCGGCGCCGATGATTTTCTTGCGAAGCCTGTGGACATGAAGGAGCTTTCCGCGAGAATCAAGGCGGTGCTGCGCCGCTGTCAGGCGGGCGATACGCATCTCGACGAGGAATGTGTGAAATTTGATAATCTTGAGATTTCGCTTCAGAAATATGAGCTCAAGGTCAAGGGCAAGGCGATCGATATCCCGCCGAAAGAGCTGGAGCTGCTTTATTTTCTCGCCTCAAACTATAACAGGGTATTTACCCGTGACCAGCTGCTCGACAAGGTATGGGGCTTCGACTATCTCGGAGATTCGAGAACGGTCGACGTCCATGTGAAGAGACTTCGCGAAAAGCTTGAGGGCGTGAGCGACAAATGGGTGCTGAAAACCGTTTGGGGAGTCGGCTATAAGTTTGAGCTCTTGGCGTGATCCACAGGTGTTTTTGGCAGAGACGTTTTCTCTGCCAAATCTATTTATGAGATAGAGGAAGTTCGTGAAAAAAAGTATTTTTACAAGATATATCTCGGCTTTTCTGTTGATCATTTTTATCAGCTTTTTGGTTCTTACGCTGATCATCAGCTCCATGACGATCCGTTCGGAAAACACGCGGAAGCAGACGATCGCCGATACCACCTTGAATTCCATGGTGGAATATTTGAAGCTTGCGATCAATTCGTTTCCGCTGCCGATGAGCTTTGAAAAGATCATTTCACTGAAACAGAACGATATCACCAATATGGTCGATATCCTGTCGAAAAGCGCAGAGCAGATGACTATTTTCATCACCACTCCCGAGGGACGGATCTTGGTCTCCACCGAGAATCTTTATACGGGGACGGTCATCAAAGACGACAGAGTGCTGGAAAGCCTAACTGCGGAAACGGGCAGCAGACTGTATACGGATATGGACGGGCTTCTCGACCGAAAATACGGCGTTCTGGTCACGCCGTTTCAATATACCAACACGCAGACGTATGCCGGCGCGCTGATCGTCTGTTACAGCGCCGGTACGCCGAACGATCTGACGGTCAATACAGTGAAAACCATCGTGCTTGCCAGTCTGTGGGTGATGATCGCGAGCTTTGTCGCGGTTTATTTCATCACGGAAAAAATCGTTTCCCCGATCAAGCAGATGACATATGCGACGAGGAATTTTGCCAAGGGCAAATTCGATGTGAAAATTCCTGTGGTCGGAGAGGACGAGATCGCAGAGCTAGCTACGGCGTTCAACTCCATGGCGGATTCGCTTGCGAATTACGAATATACGCGCAGCTCGTTCCTTGCAAACGTTTCCCATGATCTGCGCACGCCGATGACTTCGATCGCGGGCTTTATCGACGGGATCCTCGAAGGGGCGATTCCGCCGGAAAAGCAGCCGTATTATCTCGGAATCATCGGGCAGGAGGTCAAACGGCTCTCGAGACTTGTCTCCTCTCTGCTCGATATATCGAGAATGGAATCCGGAAACCGCAAATTCGAGAAGACACCGTTTGATATCTGCGAAATGGCAAGGATCATTTTGCTTTCATTTGAAGCAAAGATCGATTCCAAAAAGCTAGACGTAGAATTTGACGCACCGGAGGATAAGCTGATTGTTTATTCCGATAAGGACGCCATCAATCAGGTGCTTTACAACATCTGCGACAATGCGGTCAAGTTCTCCAAGGACGGCGGAAAATACCGCATTTCCATCACGGAGGAGCAGACAAAGGTCGTCGTCAAGATATACAATGAAGGCGTTGGCATTTCGGCGGAGGATATTCCGCATGTATTCGACCGCTTCTACAACAGCGACAAGAGCCGCGGACTCGATAAAACGGGAGTAGGGCTTGGCCTTTATATCTGCAAAACGATCATGGACAATCTCGGCGAAGATATTTCCGTCTCCAGCCGCCAGGGAGAATACTGCGAATTTACCATCAAGCTCACGAAGCAAAAGGGCAAGGGACAGCTTCCCGCACAATGATATCGTGGCTTGACAAAATATCGTCTGTGTATTATAATATCGGCGTGCCGATAAAAATATGTTCACACCATATGCGGTGTGAACATATTTTAAGAAAACATATCGAAAGCCGGTTCGCCATATATTCCGTGATTCACATCCGAGCTTTTCTTTTCCTCTATATGACGAAACCGGCGAATTGGAAAATAGAGCGGACATTATTATGATATGGCACCGGAAACGCAGTGATACTCGCGTGGTTTCGGGCGAATTGCGGGCCTCCGGTGGAAATCAAAGCAAATGGCGGTGATCACATGGCTGGCGATGTCGCCCGGACGGGCGTCAATGTGCATACTCACGCTTCTGCCTCCGATCGGATGTAGTGTACCGCGGAGATCAGCTCCTTCGGCTTCGGTTCCTCGGCCGGATAGCCGAAGGCGCCGAGGCTCGTGACCACGCGGTTTTTGGCAATGCCGATGGACTCAAACTTGTCGATAACCTCCAGCTTGTCACAGATGGGTGAAAACTGGTTGATCCACACGGAGCCGACGCCCTGACTGCGGGCCGCGAGGAACATATTTTCCATCGCGCAGCCGGCGTCC
>URZF01000099.1 GCA_900552255.1 uncultured Eubacteriales bacterium
CGGAGCTTTCCGAGCTCTTTTTTTTTTTTTTTAATCAGCATGTCGATGGCCGCGTCAAGCTCTGCGGTTTCGAGGTCGATGCTCCGCACATGAAGAACGGCGGGCGTTTCGATGCCGGAGAGCTTGTATTCTATGACCGATTTCCCGTATTTGTCGACGGAGAGCCGCATATCTTCGGAAAAAGGACGGGCGTCCTCAAAAAGCGCAAATTCAAGCGCGCATTCCGGCGCCAGTTTTGAGAGCAGAGCAGTAGCGTCCTCTTTTTTCAGGCCTCGCTTGGTGAGAGCGGTCCGTGAGGAGAAGCGCAGCACGTGACGTTCGTCGTTTTCGTCAAGCTGGACGCTGATATCGACGATGCCGTTCTCCGAAAGCTTCATCTGTATGTATAAAAGCCTGTTGAACAGAAAGATAAAATCATAAAGCTTCAGCTTCGCATATTTCCTGTCGCGCACAGCGGCATCTATATTTACGGTGATCCGATATCCGAGCGCGCGGAACGCGCCTTTGAGCTTGGCGGCAAGTCTCTCCAAAAGCTCACAGATATCGTATACATAGCCTCCTGTCATGCGTTCCCTTCCGTAGATGTTGATGAGATCAGCGTAAATGCGGTTTTGCCGGAAGCTCTGTATCTCTATTTCCGAAAGAGAAGGCTCACGTGCTGTCGGCAGGAAGTCGTCGAGCGCTGTGCCGCGGCGTTCGGTCATACGCAGCATCTCTTCGTCGCCGTCGGGATATTGAAAGCGCGAGAGAAACAGAAAAACATAGGCGTCGTCATCCTGCAAGACGACGGCGCGCCGATACGGCGTATCGCCCGGCACCTCCGCATCCATGCCTGCATGTAAAGGCTTTTTGCCGCGCAGACGGCGGACGATGTCAGCGCCGCAGCGAAGCGCCGGCAGATATTTTCCCGCCGCCGCATTTTTATACACGATGCGTCCGGTGCCATCAGCTGCGACGATGGGGAAGATCGTGCGGTCAAAGTGTTCCCGGTATAACTCTCGTTTCATGTTCTTTTGCAGGAAAAGCGAAGCATTTCGGCTTCGCTTTTCGATTCCTTTTCAGACGTTGTGGACTTTATTTTCAAAATCGGCGTTCTGTGCGTCGAGTCCGTAGAGCTTTGCCTTTCTCTTTTCAAAGAATTTGACGGCGACCTGCTCGAAAAGCGCATAGGAAAGGACGTCTTCGTCCTGGATCGCCCACGGCTTAACTTCCTCGCGCAGCTTATCAAGCTCCGGCGCGAGCGCGTCGGCGGGACGTTCGGTCACAGGCGTATCGTCTCCAATGATCTTTTTTCGGAATTCGGGTGAGATTTCGGCAGGCGTTTTGCCGTATTCGCCGCGGACAAGACCCTTGAATTCCTTTGTCACCATTTTATAGCGTTCGCCGCCTATGACATTGAATACCGCCTGCGTTCCGACGATCTGGGACGATGGGGTCACGAGCGGCGGATATCCCGCGTCCGCACGGACGCGCGGCACTTCCTCGAGCACCTCCGTGAGCTTCTCGGATTTTCCCGCCTGCTTGAGCTGGGAGACAAGATTCGACAGCATACCGCCCGGCACCTGATAGAGCAGGGCGTTGACGTCTACCTTCAGCACCTTCGGATCGAGCTGTCCGCTCCTAATGTATTTTTCGCGGATCGGCGTGAAATATTTGCAGATCTTGTCGAGCTCGGCAAGATCGAGCCCGGTGTCGTACTCCGTGCCTGCGAGCGTTGCGACGAGCGATTCCGTCGGCGGCTGGCTTGTGCCCATCGCGAACGGCGAGATCGCGGTATCGACGATATCGACGCCCGCCTCGATCGCTTTGAGCACCGTCATGGACGCGAGTCCCGACGTGTAGTGCGTATGGAGCTGTACCGGAATTTTGACGTTTTCCTTGATGAGCTTGACAAGCTCATAGGCGTCGTAGGGCTTCAAAAGCCCCGCCATGTCCTTGATGCAGATCGAATTTGCGCCCATCTCTTCGAGCTGCTTTGCATAGGCCGCAAAGCTTTCGCTCGTATGCACGGGACTTGTCGTGTAGCTGATCGCCGCCTGCACATGTCCGCCCTCCTTGATGGTCGCGGCGATCGCGGTTTTTAAGTTGCGGGCGTCGTTGAGCGCGTCGAAGATGCGGATGACGTCGATGCCGTTTGCAATGGATTTTTGAACGAAATATTCGACGACATCGTCAGGATAGTGGCGGTATCCGAGGATGTTCTGTCCGCGGAACAGCATTTGAAGCTTGGTGTTCTTGACTTTGTCGCGGATTTTGCGCAGTCTCTCCCACGGATCCTCGTCGAGGAAGCGCAGGCAGGCGTCGAATGTCGCGCCGCCCCAAGCTTCGAGCGCATAGTAGCCCACTTTGTCCATCTGCTCGAGAATGGGGAGCATTTCCTCCGTCGTCATTCTCGTCGCGATGAGCGATTGGTGAGAATCGCGGAGCACGGTCTCGCATATTTTAACCTTTGCCATATGATAGGCCCTCCTTGTATGTTCCGCGCGGACGGAGCATGAGCTCTATCCGTCCGCGCGGACGGTATGTTTTAACGGAAAAGCGCGAGGAACACGCCCGCGCAGATCGCCGAGCCGATGACGCCGGCGACGTTCGGTCCCATGGCGTGCATGAGAAGGAAGTTGGAAGGATCCTCTTCCTGACCGACCTTCTGGGAGACACGCGCCGCCATCGGAACTGCCGAAACACCTGCGGAGCCGATCAGCGGATTGATCTTGCCGCCGGACAGCTTACACATGATTTTGCCGCCGATAATGCCGCCGACCGTCGAAAGCATAAACGCGCAGAATCCGAGAATGATGATCATGAGCGTTTCCCATTTCAGGAAGTTCTCGGCACTTGCCGTCGCGCCGACGGATAAGCCGAGGAAGATCGTGATCACGTTGATCAGTCCGTTTTGAGCGGTTTTGGAAAGTCTGTCCGTCACGCCGCTGACATTGAGAAGATTTCCGAACATGAGGAAGCCGATGAGCGGCGCCGCATCCGGAAGAAGGAGACACACGACGATCACGACCATGATCGGGAAGATGATCTTCTCGAGCTTGGACACGGGGCGGAGCTGCGTCATTTTGATGGAGCGTTCCTTTTTCGTCGTCAAAAGCTTCATCAGCGGAGGCTGTATCATCGGGATCAGCGCCATATAGGAATAGGCTGCGATTGCGATGGCGCCGAGCAATGTGGGCGCAAGTATTTTGGTTATCAAAATCGCGGTAGGGCCGTCGGCGCCGCCAACGATGCCGATTGCTGCGGCTTCCAGCTCATTGAAGCCAAGCAGAAGCGCGCCGAGAAACGCCGCGAAAACGCCGAACTGCGCGGCGCCGCCGAGAAATACGCTTTTCGGGTTGGAGATGAGCGGGGAAAAGTCCGTCATGGCGCCGACGCCGAGGAAGATCAGCGAGGGATAAATGCCGAGCTTGACGCCGAGATACAGGATGTCGAGCAGTCCGCCCTCGTTGAAAACATGCAAAATAATGTCCGAAAGCTCGGATGATGTAGTGCCGTCCGATAATTTTACGCCGTCAACGAACCAATCCATATGGAAGAGATTCGCGCCCGGGAGATTGGCGAGCAGGATGCCCGTCGCGATCGGAAGCAGCAGCAAAGGCTCGAAGCCTTTTTTGACCGCAAGATATACAAGTACGCCGACGATGACATACATGACCAGCGTTTTGCCGAAATATCCGAGGTCATAATCGAAAAACTTTGCGATCCCCGTGCTTTCCCACAGGGATAACAGATTATCAAGCATTCTTGATCACCACCGTTCAAAGGATCTATGCTGCGGTCACGCGAGCGTGACGAGCACATCGCCCGACTGAACGGCGGCGCCCTTTGCGGCCATGACGGAAGCGACGACACCGGCTTCCGGCGCCAAAATCTCGTTTTCCATTTTCATCGCTTCGAGGATACAGAGTATCGCGCCCTTTTCTACTTTATCGCCGGGCTTCACGTTTACGCTTAAAATGTTGCCGGGCATCGGGGCGGAAACGGATATCCTCGCGTTTCCGGCAGGGGCTGGGGCAGCGGGAGCCGGTTTGCTTGCCGGCGCTGCCGGTGCGGCGGGAGCAGCAGGCGTGGGAGCGGACGCTCCGTTGGCTTCTTCGACCGTTACATCGTATGTGACGCCGTTTACGGTTACATGATATCTTTTCATTTGGGTATTCCTCCGAAATTATGATAAAATTATCTCTTTTTAAAAGAAACGACGCGGAATGACGACGGCGCGTCGCCGGTGTAGGCCGCGATGGCGACGGTGATCGCCGCGACGAGCTCTTCGTCGCTCGTCTGTGTGTCGGGAACGGATTCAGTCACCTGCATCGCCGGCACCGGCGCTTGCGCAGGCTTTTCCGAAGCTGTGTCCTTTGCGGTTTTTGGGGATTTTCTTGTGAATACCGCCTGCATGGCGACCATGCAGAGATAAATCACAAACAGCATGGCAAAGACGACGACCATGCCGAGGAGCAGCGTCTGTCCGCCGAGGCCGAGACGATCAAGGAACGAGGATTCGTCCGTGATGATCGGGTTGTCTATGGAAAGAAACATCGGATGCGACCTCCCTTTCAAAAGCAAAGCATTTCGAGCGCCGCGCCGATCCTTTGGCGGAGCTCGGCGGAATCGATGATGTCATCGATATGTCCGCTTTTTGCGGCTTCGAGCGCGGAGGCGTATTTTTCCGCCCATGTGTCGGCGATCTCGGCATGGCGGGATTCGTCTGTGACTTTATCGAGAAAGGCGACGGCGGCCTCCGGCGGCATCGCGGAGATTTTTGCGCGGTCGAGTGCGAGCGCGATGCCTCCGCAAAGCGCCTTGGAGCCCATGACGGTGTAGGCGGTTCCGTAGGAGGAGCCGAGTGTCACCGTGACACAGGGCACTGACGCTTCCGCATAAGCGCGTGCAAGGGCGGCGAGATGTGCCGCAAGTCCTTTTTCCTCGGCCTTGGCCGAATCTGCGATGCCGTCCGTATCGACAAGGGTGACGGCGGGGATTTCCGCCGTGCGGCACAGCGCCAGCAAACGGGAGGCCTTATCCGCCGCGCAGGGACAAAGCTTTCCGCCCTTGACGGCGGGATTGTTGGCGATGACGCCGACGGCTCTGCCTCCGATGGCGGCAAGCCCCGTCACCATGCTGTCCGCATGTTCTGCGCCAAGCTCGGTGAAGGTGCCCGCGTCGAATACGGTGCTTATGACATCGTGGATGTTATAATCGCGGGCGGATAAGATACCGTCGATTTCGACGGCGCGGTTGATGTCGTCGTCGGTTTCCAGCATGCTGTCAAAATATGCGATAAGCGCACGGGCTTTTCCCACCGCCGCGGCGTCGTCCTCGCAAACGATATCGATGAGCGCCGGATCAGCTGTGACGCCGTCCGCCGCTCCGCCGGAGGGGGAAGTGAAGAGCTTTCCTGTTTTTTCGGCGGCGATCACGATATCGAACATCTCCGCAATGACGGCGGACGCGCCGCCGCAGATGCCGGAGACGACCGCGATCCTCGGAAGCTCGGAAGCGCCGGAGACGGCACGCATGATGCTTCCGTAGCCTGCGAGCGCG
Source organism: uncultured Eubacteriales bacterium (assembly GCA_900552255.1). Lineage (GTDB taxonomy): Bacteria > Bacillota > Clostridia > Oscillospirales > CAG-272 > QALR01. The sequence continues at coordinate 5,545 of URZF01000099.1, forward strand.
TCCACGCCCTCCAAAATTTTCGCGCCGGCACTGTCGAATACGCCGATGACCGGCGCGTGGGAATATGCCGCCGTTTCTATGATTTTTGTGATTTTCTTTGCGTGCATTTCACCGAGGGCACCGTGCAGGCGGGAAAAATCTTGGGAAAATGCGTAAACGAGCGTCCCGTTCACCGCGCCGTAGCCGGTGACGACAGGCTCAAAGCTGTCGTCGGCATCACGGTCAAGCTCCGTCCGTTTTCGTCCGATGTAAGCGCCGACCTCGACGAAGGTGCCCTCGTCAAAAAGCAGTCTCATGCGCTCACGTGCGCAGAGACGTCCTTTTTCCGCAAGTGATTTTTCTTCCGCCGTCTGTCCGTTTCGGAGAAGCTCGCGCAGCTCGGCTGTGGTTTTATGTCCTGTATCAGCCATCCTTGTATCATCCCTTTCTCATTGGTTCAAAGATCAAATTTTTTGAGGCAACGGAGGAAGAAGCGATCTTCGAATCCCATTCTCCCCC
>URZF01000100.1 GCA_900552255.1 uncultured Eubacteriales bacterium
ATGTCCCCGCCCCGGGCCAGCACGCGGCCCACCCGCAGCCTTCCCGAGCGCTCATATACCACGACATCACTTATCAGCAACGCATCGGATGCGTTGGACAAGCTCCATTTTAAAGGTCTCACCGACGACAGCGTCGGACTCGGCACAAGCGATTTTGCAATCACGCTCACACCGGATAAGGAGTCGCGCACGCTGAAAATTTCCGACAACGGCATCGGAATGACCAAAGAAGAGCTCGAAAACAACCTCGGCACCATTGCGAAGAGCGGCTCTCTCGACTTCAAAAAAGAAAATACCGCGGAGGATATCGACATCATCGGACAATTCGGCGTCGGATTCTATTCCGCCTTTATGGTCGCGTCCCGCGTGACCGTCGTTTCCCGCGCTTTCGGTTCGGAAGAAGCATGGAAATGGGAATCCGCCGGCGCGGAGGGCTATACCATTGAAGCGGCGGAAAAGGACTCCGTCGGCACAGACATCACGCTCTACATCAAGGAAAACACCGAAACGGAAAATTACGACCGCTTTACGGACGAATACGGAATCCAGACGCTTGTCAAAAAGTACAGCGACTATATCCGTTATCCGATCAAAATGATGATGACGCACACGCATCCCGTCCCGAAGCCGGAGGATGCGGGCGACGACTGGAAGCAGGAATATGAGGAGCACCGGGAGCTGGAAACCCTTAACAGCATGGTTCCGATCTGGAAGCGCAAAAAGGGAGACACCGCCGACGAGGAATACAATGAATTTTATAAGAACAATTTCTATGACTACACCGACCCCTTGAAGGTGATCACCGCCGGCGGCGAGGGCGCCGTCAACTACAATGCTGTGCTGTTCATCCCGTCCCATGCGCCGTATGATTTTTATACGAAGGAATATAAGAAAGGGCTTGCGCTCTATTCCTCCGGCGTCATGATCATGGAAAAATGCGAGGAGCTGCTTCCGGACTATTACAACTTTGTCCGCGGCGTCGTGGATTCCTCCGACCTAAGCCTCAACATCAGCCGCGAGCTGCTCCAACAGAATCATGAGCTGAAGCTCATCCGCAAAAATATCGAAAAGAAAATCAAAAACGAGCTTGCGGCAATGCGGGACAACGATCGCGGAAAATACGAGGAATTTTGGAAAGCGTTTGGCCGCGTCATCAAGTTCGGCGTATACAGCGAATACGGCGCAAACAAGGATACGCTCGCGGATCTTCTCATTTTCTTTTCCGCCAAGGAACAGAAAATGATAACGCTCGACGAATATATCGCCGTTATGCCGGAATCGCAGAAATATATCTATTTCGCCTCCTCCGACAGCACAGACCGCGCGGCCAAGCTGCCGAATACGGAAGCGGTGCTGGAGCACGGCTACGACGTCCTGCTCTGCACGGAGGATATCGACGAATTTTGCTTACAGGTTATAAACAAATACAAGGACAAGGAATTCAAAAACGTCGGAGGCGGCAATTTGGAGCTTGAAACCGAAGAGGAAAAGGCCGCCGCAAAATCCTCCGCCGAGGAAAACAAGGGACTGCTCGACGCCATCCGCGACGCGCTGGGAGGCAAGGTCAAGGCGGTCAAGACCTCGGCTGTGCTCAAAGAGCATCCCGTCGCGCTCTCCTCGGACGGTCCCGTTTCCATTGAAATGGAAAAGGTGCTGAAAAACATGCCCGGCAATGACGGCATCACAAGCGAAAAGGTGCTCGAGATCAACGAAAATCATCCTGTATTCCAAGCGATGAAAGACACTGCCGCCGCAGGCGACAGCGAGAAGCTCTCTCTGTACGCGAAGATCCTTTATGATCAGGCACGCCTCATCGAAGGGCTTCCGATCGAGGATCCCGTCGAATATGCAAAGGCGGTCTGTTCCCTAATCAAATAAGAAATGGAGAAATCAATATGAAAATCGGAATCCAAACAGGCGGTATTTTTGAGCAGATCGGCGTGGAAAAGGGCTTTGAAACGATCGCTGCTGCCGGCTTTGACTGCATCGATCTGAACCTCGACGCCATGCTCGGTCTGCAATGGAACGAAATGCGCGAGGGAAAGCCCTCGGAATTTTTCTTCAACAAGGAAATCTATGAACGTTACGCCGAGGAAATTATCGCGGCAAGCAAAAAAACCGGCGTCACCGTTGGTCAGGCACACGCGCCGTTCCCGCTTCACATGCGCGGCTGCGAGGAGGCGAACCGGAACGGGCTTGAATATGCCAAGGTCTGTATTCGCATATGCCAAATGTGCGGCTGCAAAAAGCTCATCATCCATCCTTCCTTCGAGGGAAGCATGCGCTTAAATCCCTCCTCCAAAGAGGAGGAATGGGAGGTCAACATCGCATTCTACCGCGAACTGATCCCGCTTTTAAAGGAATGCGGCGTCATCTGTTGTCTCGAAAACATGTGGGGGCAGGATTGGAAAACGAAAAAAATCTACATGGGCATTTGCTCCGACATGGGGGAGACAAACCGGTATATCGACACGCTCAACGAGCTTGCCGGTGAGCCTCTCTTCGGCTTCTGTCTCGACATCGGACATCTGACGCTTCTCGGACTCGACTGTTATCCTGCCATCAAAACGCTTGGGAACCGCCTTGTGACGCTGCATATCCATGACAACGACGGCGCGGGCGACGAGCATGAAATGCCGTTCACCGGCGTCACGATCTGGAATCGCTTCATACGCGGTCTTGCCGAGATCGGTTATGAAGGGACGCTTAGCTTTGAATCCGCCGAATCGCAAAGAAAGGTGCCGGTCGAGCTTCTTCCCGCCGTCCTAAGCTATACGGCGCAGATCGGCAGATATTTCGACAAAAAAATCACGGAACTGAAAGAAGCAAAATAAGGGCGGAAATAAAAAACGGCTTTTTACGGCATTCCGTAACGGAGAAAAATATCAAAAGGCGGGGCTGATAAATCAGTCCCGCCTTTTCTGTTTCCGTCAGAATATTCATTTCCGTGCCGGCGCATATCCATAGGAAATCACAGTGGTATCGGACATGTCGGCCGAAAGGCTCTCGATGATCGCCTTTCGCGTTACGATTCCGATAAAGCATTCCCTGTCGTCGATAACCGGAATGAAATTCTGACGCGATGCGCGTTCAATGAGATCACATGGCTTCGTGTCGATGCGCACCGGCGGATTTTTATCGATGCGAAGCACCTCGCGAAGCGGCAGATCTTCCGTTTCGCGAATGTCGCGGCTTTGCTCCATACACTTCATGCCGTCCACAAGATACCACAGAAAGTCGCCCTCGCTTACCGTTCCGACATATCGGTTATCGGTTCTCGAAATAACGGGGATCGAAGAATACCCGTGATATTTCATTTTTTCCAGACCCTGACGCAGGGTAAAATCATCATATAAATAAGCTACCATGCTCTTGGGAAGCAAAAGTCCTGCAATATTCATCACAACCTCCGGTTCGGAAATTTTTTTCTCTGTTATCATTGTACGCAGAATCTGTGAAAAAGTCAAATCCATGGTATGGAGAAGATGTGATATTTGTGTTAACAGAATCAAAACTTGCTTTCTCATCATTTCAACAAAGCTTTGGACAGTGATGCTGTACCATGCACGGATCAGCAGAGAAAAAGCTGCGCCAACATTACGCGGAACACAAAAAGGCGCAGAATTTCAGACGAGATTCTGCGCTTTTTTGCTGTATTCTCAACTACAAGTCAAATTCAAGTCAAGCCGGATCTATTCTCATCCATCCGCACCTTTTCCGCATTTGATTCCGCCATCCGTTCACAAAAGGAAAGCGGCTCCGGCCTTTTTCGGAGCGTTTCCGTATACCTTGCCGTCACGGCGATAAAAATCGCATATATATACGGCATTCCAAGATTGGTCTCCAACAGCGAATTGACGATCAGCGTATTCATTTTTGCGCCAAAGCTCTCAAAGCCGGCGCTCCGGATGCCGCCGAGGAGCAGTCCCGCCTCCCAGCCGAGCTGCACGAGAATCCCGATCGCAAGAAGCCACGGGATCGGCACGCGGGTTTGTTTGTTTTTGCAGAAAAGATTCCAGAGAATCAGCCCAAGATATCCGACAAACAGGATGATCGCCATATAGCCATGATATGCGCCGGTCGTCCGTTCGATCGTGATAAGCGTTTCGCCGTGCGCAAAAGTTTTCGTGATCAGCGGACAGCAGAACCACAAGCCGAGAATCAAAAGCGACCACTCAAACAGATTTTTATCCTTGGAAATCCAAAGCCAAATCCAAACGAAATTGGTGAATCCATAGCTCATCGACATCCAAAGAAGCACCCAAAAAAGGCTGTAGCCCTCCGATATCGTGCGCGCATGACAGACAAGATGAAAAATGCCGTAATCCACCAGCATATAGAGCACGCCTGCGGCAATCCCGACAAGAAAGGTCATATACTTCTTTTTGAAAAGCAACATTGCTCCCAAAATCACAAGAAATGCGACATCCAGCCAAATATACAGAGGCGGAAAAGCACGCCTCGCAATGAGTTCTGTCATAGGAATCTCCCAAATCTTTCCACAAGAAGATGTTGTAACGGAAATCCGTTTGTTTTATGGATGGCCGCATTGCAACTGGATTACCGCGTGCGGGCACACGTGTTCACGATCGTGCTTGTCATCGGCGATTACGTGCTGACCGTTTTCGTTCTTTTTTTTTTTCTTTAACCCAAAAAGGTTCTAAAAAACAAAACTATCATTTTCAGCTTTTACAAGCCTTGACTGTCATTCATCTACACGGTAAATGATAAAACTGCATGCGCCCATACGGACAATCCCACTTTCCAACGTCGCGCCATAGGATAAAAGGACCTCTCTTACGGGAAGCCTTTCATAACACTCCTGTTCCCGCTCACTCGGGTTTATAAAAACACGAATCCGCTCACCGCCGCCGCTCCGTTCAAAAGCCAAAGGATATCTGCTGTGCTGACAGAGAAGCGTAAAATCCCCGTCCGCCCAAAGCGCAGGATGCTCACGCCGAAGCGCCAAAAGCCGCCGTGTCATATGCAAAAGCGAATTTGGATCTGCTTCCTCCCTTTCAACGCTCGGGGCGTCCGGTGCATCGTCCATCGGCAAATAAAGTGTATCCCCATCGGAAAACCCGAAGTTTTTGGCATTTTCTTTCAGCTTCCACGCCATCGGAATACGGCAGCCGCCCCGTCCTTTGCTTCCCTCGGTTTCGTGGTTATAGGTATTATGTACCCCGATCTCATCGCCATAGTATAGGAACGGTACGCCGGGCATTGTGAAAATAAACGCATAGGCGACTTTCAGCTCATCCTCGTCCCGTCCGATAGAAATGCGTTGGATATCATGATTTCCCGTTATAAAACAAATATATCCTTTATCGCGCGTAAGCGAAAGCAAATACTGATAACCGTCCGAAAAATCATATACGCAACCTTTTCCCTCGCGTCGGAAATAGCTGTGACCGGTGCGATCAAACGACCAGTCCTTTTCATATCGGAAAAGCGAGAGATAAAACAGATGCCGCTCTCCTATTGTCATATCACAGTGGAATCCCGCTTCAAGCGCGTTTTCCGGTTCTCCCCACTCGGAAATAAGCACACATTCCGGATATTTCTTATCAAAAAGCGCACGGATTTCTTGCCACAGCTTGATGTTTTGTTGATAACCGGGATCGTTTTTTATAAGAGAATTCGCCATATCGACACGGAACCCGTCACACCCTTGCGCAATCCAAAATTCCATGACATCAACCAGCGCTTTCCTTGTTTCAAGACAAGCAGGGGCATCGCACGGCATTTGCCATGGCTCCGTCGGGATGGCATAGCCGTAATTGAGTGCCGGTTGGATCGCGAAAAAATTACAGTAATACTGCCCATCGCGTTCATAGTCGTCACGCGCATTCATATGTGCGCCGCCCTTTTCTCGCGAATCCGACCAAATATAGCGATCCGTGAATTCATTTTTTTCCGCACGTGCGGATTGTTGAAAC
>URZF01000101.1 GCA_900552255.1 uncultured Eubacteriales bacterium
TTACCGTGCCGGAAAAACCGGGTATGGAGGAAACGGCTGATAGTTGAGACAAAAAATTCGGGAGGCGTAATGAGACGCCTCCCGAATTTTGATATAAGCCGCTTTTCAGGATTTCTTTTTCTTGATCAAGAAGAGCAAAACGCAAAGGAGAATCATTGCACAGACGATTATGGCGGCGACGAGCCATCCGGTGAGATTTGCCGTGGCGGGAGAGAGCGGCGTCTCGGTTGTTTCCTCCGTCGGAGGGATTTCCGATGCGGTCGTTTGCTCCGGCTGGGTCGTTTCCTCAGAGGAGCCTCCGGTGGTGACAGCGGGCGATGTGGTTTCCTCCGGCTTAGGCGTCGGAACCACGCCGCCGCCGATCGAGAGAAGCAGCGCGTCTGCCCGTTCCGAAAGGAAGTAGCGCAGATAACCGAGCGCTGTGGACGGCATCTTATCCGTTCCGGAGCCATAAACGCGGAAATGCACAAATCTGGTGGAGACCTTACCAGTGCCGCTTGCGTTCAAGACCCATGCTGCGGGATCGTAAATGTTCCATCGGATTCTGTCCATTGCGATGGAATCCGAAATCATCTCGCTTGTCTGCTCGATCCATCCGCCGGCTGCAAGGTATTTCTGTGTTTCAAGATACAAGAAATCAAATTTATCCGAGACGAGGTCGGCAAAGTCGTTATGGGTCATCAGCGGAGCAGCAAGCGCGCGGACATAATTGGAAAATACACCGTTCTGTGCCCAAAGAAAGCCGGTATCCGTCGCATAGGTGTCGAAGCTCAGGTTGCCGAGAATGTTGTCGAGATCCCACAGCGGTCCCATATAGATTTTGGAGACCTCGCCGTTTGTATCCGCATCCTTGTAGAAAAACATGCTGGAGAAATAGGCGTCCCAGTTTTTGAGAAGCTCCTCGACGACATATACGCCTGCAAAGCTGTCCATATCGATATATTCGCTGTAATGCCTGCCCTTGCGGTTATACCCGTCCGGCGAATAGATGGCCTCCTCCATTTCGGCGAACAGGCCGGCGATGTATTCCATCTCCTCGCGGCTCGCGTATTCGGGGGATTTCACGACATACGTGTTGCCGTTTTCCGTGGTGAAGCGAGAAGGCTCCGCGGCACCCCATACATTGTCAAGCTCGACGAGATATCCGCCGGTGATGTCGGAGGGCGAGGTCATGCCGTCGGCATAGGTATACGAGGTAAGAATGGAATTTGAGACAAGCTCGCCTGTCGTGACCGTCCGGATCGGCAGGGCGGATAGATCGATGTTGGGATTTTCCGCTTCGTTGAACTTTTCAAGCTCACGGATATCGATCCGGCCGGAGCCGATCTGCACCTTTTCACAAAGCATATAGATACCGCGGTAGGAGCCGTCGATGTAGAGGTTGACAAATCGATATTCGATGTTGTAGGGCAGCTCCAGCGCATCTCCCATTTGGAAGGCGAGCGCGTTGTGAAGTCCGGATTGATCGACATAGTTGGCGAGCAGGATCCAAGTTTTGGCCGAATCCAAGCCAAAAAGCGGCTGCTTTGAGGAGAGCTTGATTTGATACGGCTTTTTATAATAGCCCCATGTGGCGTTTCCGCGTCCCTTGATTTCGCTTTTTGTGCCGCTTGTTTCATCACAATACTCCGTTTTGCCGTTTTCATCGAGGATCAGGATGCGGGCGCCTTGGTCTCTGTTGTTTTTGGAGGCCTCGACAAAGTCCAGTCCCTTTGAGGTTTCGATGGAGACGACGGGCAGCTTGGCATCGTGATAGAATACGTACCGCTGCGAACCGGAGGCGGCCGTGAAAGTGACGTCATAGCAGATGTTTCCCTGCGAGTCTTTTGCAAGCATCGGAGAAAGATCGATGCTGCCGCCGGGATCGCAGCTTCCAAGAGATGCGGCGCCCGTTTTGCCGTAAGAGACAGTCCCGCCGTTCCAGCAGATTTTGACATTTTTTATGTCTGCGGCGCTGGGGAGAAAGACATTGCCTCCGTCGGGAAGAATGCGAAACGCCTCGGCTTCATTCCCGTTGACGGATATGGATACATAAAACTCGGGAAGCGGAGAGGCTGCCGATACGGAAGAAAAGCCGAGTGCGAACATCAGAAGGAATAAGCTTGCGACGATGAAAAGGCGGATTTTTTTCATGGAAATCTCCTTGCTTTTGTAATTCGGTGGGAACGTATGGTGCATTTGCGGATGGCAATATGTTTAGGTTTATTTTAATTCGCGTGCATTTGGGGATAGCACTGTTTTGTAAATACGGATATCGATCCGATTATCGGCAAACGACTTCCGTTTTCAGGGACTCGCTTGCCGCGTTCCAAGAGTCGTATGCGGTAAGCGTAAATACATAGGGGGATCCGCACGTAAAATCCGGAATGGTGAGCTCCCATTCTTTTTTCATGTCGGACGGGGACGGCGAGGAATAAAAGTCGGTGACAATGCGGCGGCGCTTTTTTTCGCCGCCTTTTTCTCCGTATTCTATGATGTAATGGTGAACAAATTCATCGTCCGTGCCGGCAGGGAAGCGAATGACGGCGTTCCGACGCTCCGGCGCGTTCCCGGGAAGAAATTCGACCGAAAATCCGTGAAGCACCGGCGGTTTATTGTGCCTTTCGTCGGCGCGGGCGCGCGTATATACGGAGAGATGGGAACGGTCGTTTCCGGGATGGGGAACCATCCATTTTTCGCCGATTTCGGCTTGTTTTTTGAAATCCATCCTTGTGAGCGTCATATCTCCCGTGGGAGAAAGCTGCATAAGAAGTCCTTGTGACAGCTGAAAACTGTCCGGAACGGGGCATGGGGCGGCGGGCTTGGCAAAGCCGTCGGTTTCCACGCCGAGATAGCGCACAGCTCCGGTGCCTACGGCGGTAAACGTCGTCTGCATGATGCTTCTCGGATCGTTCAGCGGAAAATGCAGATGTCCGCTGAAAACGACCGCCTGCGGATATTTCGACAGAATATCCGTAAGCTCCTCCGTCGCCCATGCGCCGCCGCCGAGTTCGCTTCCGTAGACCGTATTCGCAATCATGGGGTGGGTCATGACGATGACGAATTTTTCAGGCTCGCTCCGTGTGACCGCTGCGAGCTTCTCCGCGAGCCATTTTTTTGTTTTATCAGAATAAACAATCGGCCGCCTGCCCGCCGGCTCGAGCGCGAGGATGTGATATCCCTTTATCACCGCGTGGCGGTTGCCGGCGAATATGGCAGACGAATCGATATCATATCGATAATAGCTTTCTCCGAATATTTCCGTGTATTCCCGAATGATATCCGCGGCATGAGGGTCGCTCCAAACAAGGTCGTGATCGTCGCCGTAGCAATGGATGAGCGGTACCTTCTCCGGATCGAAAATTTCCTCATAGATGCTTTTGAAAATGCGGATTTGTTCCGGCCTCATGTCGTTGGCGAGATCCCCGATGGCAAGTACGCCGTCCAAGGAGGCGCCGGCCTGCGCGGCCTGCGCCGCAAGTTGAAGCAGCGCCGACCGAAAATTGGCGGAGGAATCCGCGTCCTCCTCCTTGATATGGATATCGCTGATGATGCCGAATGTACAGGGGAAAAGAGAATGTTGATTCACATTGTCGGCCTTTCCTGATAGAAATAATAGATAAATTTATTTTATCATATGCAAATGAAACTGTCAATAACGCCGTTTTTTGCAGGATGAGGTTGAATCTTTGCATGCTTCATGGTATACTGTTTCGGAAATGAAATCCTTTGTGGTAAAGAACCGAGGCGATGCGTTTTGAATGAAACACAAAAAAATCCCGTGAAGATGACGGCAAATTTCCATACGCATACGGCGCGCTGCCGCCATGCCCGCGGAACGGACAGGGAATATGTGGAATCGGCGATTCGGGCGGGAATCTCCGTGCTTGGATTCTCGGATCATTCCCCGTATTATTTCCCGGACGGCTATTATTCGGGGCATCGGATGCGTCCCGAGGAGACCGAGGGATATGTGCGCTCGCTTTTAGCCCTGCGGGAGGAATATCGGGATGATATCACGATTTATATCGGCTTTGAGGCGGAATATTATCCTAAATATTTTGACAAGATGCTTGAAATTCTTGCTCCGTTCCCTTATGATTATTTGATTTTGGGACAGCATTATATCCGTAACGAGCTCGGTGGAAAGCATGTGTTCAGCGATCGGAACGAGGAGGACTTAGCCTGCTACGTGGAGGAATGTATCGAGGGAATGAGCACCGGACGGTTTTTCTATTTAGCGCATCCCGATGTCATCCGTTTTGTAGGAGATGATGCCGTTTATGAGGAAGAGATGCGCCGGCTTTGCCTTGCCGCAAAGAAAATGAACATACCGCTGGAAATCAATCTGCTCGGCATTCGCGACGGCAGGAACTATCCGAGAAAGCTTTTCTGGAAGATCGCGGGCGAGGTCGGCTGCGAAGTGATTTTGGGCTGTGACGCGCACGAACCGGAATCGATCGCAAGAGAGGATGACCTGACGGCGGCGGAAAAGCTGGTTCAGCTTTATCATTTGAAGAAGATAGAGCCGCTGGCTCCCGTCATGAAGCTTCGTTGAACGTCGTTATGAAAGACCATTTGGATTCGATATACCATTCATGAAAAATATACCAAAACTTATTGACTTTGTCACAAAACCGGGCTAAAATATGAGGTGGAAAAACGATTATTCAGATAATCGGCAAAATATGGAGGTATCAAGTTATGTCTTATCGTTTTGTACTGAATGAAACATCCTACCATGGCAAGGGCGCGATCGAGAACATCGTGACCGAGCTCACCACCCGCGGTCTGAAAAAGGCGTTCGTCTGCTCAGATCCGGACCTTCTGAAATTCGGCGTTACAGGCAAAGTCACCGAGCTGCTCGACAAGGCGGGCTTCCCGTATGAGGTTTATTCCAATATCAAGCCCAATCCGACGATCGAAAATGTTCAGACAGGCGTCGCCGCGTTCAAAAAATCCGGCGCTGACAGCATTATCGCGATCGGCGGCGGCTCTTCGATGGATACCGCAAAGGCGATCGGCATCATCATCACCAATCCGGAGCATGAGGACGTCCGCAGCCTCGAGGGCGCGGTCGTAACGAGAAACAAGACTGTCCCGACCATCGCCGTCCCGACGACGGCGGGAACCGCGGCTGAGGTCACGATCAACTACGTCATCACCGATGTGGAGAAAAACCGCAAATTCGTTTGCGTCGATCCGCACGATATTCCCGTTGTCGCGGTCATCGATCCCGATATGATGTCCACGATGCCGAAGGGGCTCACCGCGGCAACCGGTATGGATGCGCTTACGCATGCGATCGAGGGCTATATTACCAAGGGCGCATGGGAGCTTTCCGATATGTTCCATCTCAAAGCGATCGAGATCATTTCGAGAAGCCTGCGCGGCGCGGTTGCCAATACCGCCGAGGGCAGAGAAGGCATGGCGCTCGGTCAGTATGTCGCCGGCATGGGCTTTTCCAATGTCGGACTCGGGATCGTGCATTCGATGGCACATCCGCTCGGCGCGCTTTATGATACGCCTCACGGCATCGCAAACGCGATCATCCTTCCGACGGTCATGGAGTATAACGCGCCTGCGACCGGTGATAAATACCGTGACATCGCAAAAGCGATGGGCGTCGAGGGCACGGAGAAAATGACCATCGAGGAAGCGCGTAAGGCGGCTGTGGACGCCGTCAGAAAGCTGGCCGCAGACGTCGGCATTCCCGCCGATCTGAAAGCGATCGTCAAGGAGGAGGACATTCCGTTCCTTGCTCAGTCGGCATATGACGACGCTTGCCGTCCCGGCAATCCTGGAAAAATTCTTGACGTTTTCGTGCTTTGCAAATTCCTGTGCATGGGATAGCTCCGAATATTTTTCCTCAGCGTAG
>URZF01000102.1 GCA_900552255.1 uncultured Eubacteriales bacterium
AAAATTATCAGGTTTTAGCAGCTCAACCGGTTTTCCTTTTTGTCTCGCGTAACGGATGATGTCCCATGTTTTTCCCGTTTCCTCGCCGTTCCAGACGGCAAAAATAAGATCGGCGTGATCTATTGTGTGTTCCATATGTCTGTCATTCGGCCGATGTTCGGACGGTTCAGGCGTTTTGCGGTCGCAGTTTGAAAGTACATAGCCGTATTGTTTGAAATATTTGTCAGGCCATTCCGGGTTTAATTTTGAAGCGGAGCTTATGCCATCCAAGATAATATTCAGGACATTCCGGAAGGTCTCGTTTTTGTGATAGATCACAGCGCAGGCAAAATCCAGCTCCGCGCCGGGCGAAAACCCCGTGACGAAGGCGGTATAGCCGCGGCGGATGAGCTCTTCGGCTTTTTGATACAGCGCGTCCGTATAAAGAATGTGTGCGTGTGTGCTCTCATCCGCATGATCGAACGGAAACTCATGTGGGCGCAGTCCGGTAAAATAACAGGTTTTCATGGTTCTATTTTATGTGGGAGTGCGTCATATTATACTATACATCATAGGGAAAGACAAATGTCCTGTATAGCCACAGGACTTTTATCAGAAAAAAATCCCGCCGCAATGCGGCGGGATCGAATTTATTTGCTTGTATAAAATAGAATATACATCTGTATTATTCTTCAGCGGCGGCTTTCTTTTTCATCGCGTCCGCAAGCCGATCCATTGTTTTTTCATCGAATTTCGGAGAGCGGTCGTAGTGGTAGATGCCGTTCTGTTCCTGTTCAACGTCGTAAAGCTGCGTGTAGCAGACGCCGCAGATGCGCGGATTTTTCATCAGAATCTCGATCATGGAGGTGTAACGCTCCACATACTCCTCGACGGATTTCGGCGTATCGCCGTATCCCCAGCTCGCTTCGTCCTCCGACCATTTGATGCCGCCGTATTCGCTGATGAAATACGGCTGTCCCGCATACGTCTGCCTGCCCGGGCGGTTTTCAAAAATCTCGCCGTCCTCGAATTGATCGTAGCGTCTGTGATAAGAGGGAATATCCTGACAGTATTCATGGATATCGTAAATATCGGTCATGACATGATAGTTGCCGCTCGTATCGATGACGGGACGGACACGGTCAAGCCTCTTGGTTTCGAGATAGACCTCGCGCAAAAGCGCGTCGGACTGCTGCTTTCCGTCTCTGTCCCATGTTTCGTTGAACGGGCACCAGCCGATGAGGGCGGGGTGATTGTAGTCGCGTGCGACGGCCTCCGTCCATTCGGGTAGAAAATATTGCAGTCCGTCGCTGTCCGTGTGGTCAAAGCCCCAGTTTGCGTATTCTCCCCATACGAGGTAGCCGAGACGGTCGGCTTCATAAAGGAAACGGCGTTCAAAGACGCGCTCATGGAGCCTTGCCCCATTGAAGCCGAGCCGCATCGAAATCCGAATGTCGCGGGCAAACGCCTCGTCGTCCGGTGCGGTATAAATGCCGTCGGGATAATAGCCCTGATCGAGCACGAGCCGCTGAAAGACACGCTTGCCGTTGATTTTCAGGCACGCGTCGTCAAGCTCGAGCTTGCGCATCCCGAAATAAGAGCGGACGGCATCGGTTTGTCCGTCTGCCGCGACCTCGATTTTCAGATCATAAAGCACGGGCGATTCGGGCGACCAAAGGGAGAGCGTGTCGAGCTCGATGACGGTTTTCAGCACTTTCATCGTAGTTTTTGCCGTGGCTGCGCCGACGGTTTTTCCGTCAAGCGCCGCTGTGAGCGTCACCGTTTTTTCACCGGATCCGGAGAACTCCAAATCGCAGAAAAGACGGCTGTTGTCGGGATCGGGATCCATTTTGACGGTTCTCAGATAGGTACGCGGCACGGTTTCAAGCCAAACCGGAGCATAGATACCGGTCGAGCGGGTATACATACAGCCGTATGAGGAAAATCGTTCGCTCTGCTTGCCGCTGGGCTCGAAGCGGCTGCGGGGATCGCCCTCACAGCACACGGTGATGACGTTTTCCCCGTCGCGGAGAGCTTCCGTGATATCAAAGGTGAACGGCGTATAGCCGCCGCGGTGGATCCCCACGGATTTCCCGTTTACGAAAACCTCCGTCGTGTGATAAGCCGCCTCGAAATTGAGCAGCGTGCGCTCGCTTTCACGCGGATGGACGGAAAGCGTTCTTCGGTACCAGCAGGCGCCGATAAAGTCCTTGTATCCGATGCCGGAAAGCTCGCTTTCCGGACAGAAAGGAACGTGGATCCGGCGTTCCAGTTTTTCCTTTTGAGGGATTCCGCGCTCTCTGCCGGAGCGGCCGAAATCAAATTCAAATTCCCACTCGCCGCAGAGGTTTGTCCAGTTTTCCCGGACGAGCTCGGGGCGAGGATAGGCGGTTCTTGCCATGCTATGGGCTCCTTTCAAATTAAAGCTTCCTATTTTATTATCATAGCATATGAAATGCGGAAGGTCAATATTGAGAATAGCGCGTTTTCTTTACTTTTTTATGATTTTATGCTAAAATAACAAAAAAATGCGGCGTCTGTCCCGTCGTATAGGAGAAAGGAACGAACTTTTGATGGGCATACAAAATGCGGAATGGGTGCGTGCCGAGACGGACGCGGCGCCTGTCATACGAAAAACGCTTGTGGTGGAAAATCCGGAAGATGCCGAAATCGACGTCTGCGGTCTCGGCTTTTTCGAGCTTTATATCAATGGGAAAAAGGTGTCGGACGACCGGCTTGTGCCGTCATGGTCGGATTACGGTCCCCGCGATCTCTCTACGCTCGCCTATCCGATACGGGACGGCTTTTTTCATCGTGTTTATTATCGCCGCTATGATTTGACGGCGTATCTTGTGCGGGGGGAAAATGTATTTGCGTTTCTTCTCGGAAACGGCTGGTTCTGTCAGACGGTGCGGGAGGCGGAGGGAAAGCTTTCCTATGGAACGCCGCGGCTTGCTTTTTCCATTCGGGTGGATGGGAAAGAAATCCTCTCCGACGAGACGTTGGAGTGGAAGGAATCTCCGATTCTTTTTCACAATCTATATGCGGGGGAAACGCAGGATTTCCGTCATGACGGCGGCGCATGGCGTCCCGTCCTGTCGGCGCCGTCGCCGGGCGGCACGCTTTGCCCCGATCCCTGTCCGCCGGACAGGGTTGTCCGAAAACGAATCCCCGTATGTGTGCATCGGGACGGCGAGCGCACCGTATGGGACGCGGGTGAAAATCTTTCCGGCGTCGTTTCCTTTGTCATGCCCGTCTGCAAGCCGGGGACGGAGGTCGTCGTGCGTCATGCGGAACGCTTCTCACAGGACGGCGGCGTGCTGTATACGCAGTCGGCCGGCTCCTTGGTGCAGACCGACCGTTATTTTGGAGACGGGACGGCGCGCCGGTGCGAGCCGCATTTTGTGTGGCATGGCTTCCGGTATTTTGAGATCATGGGGCCGCACGAAAATCCGGAGGTGCTTATTATCCATAGCGATGTGCCGGTCTGCTCCTCTTTTTTGTCGGATCATGCGGTTTTGAACTGGCTTTATGCGGCGACGGTGCGCAGCCTCCTTTCCAACCTGCATGCCGGTGTGATTTCCGACTGTCCGCACCGCGAGCGCCTCGGCTATACGGGAGACGGACAGCTCACCTGCGATACGGCGCTGACACTGCTTTCCGCGGCGCCGCTTTATGAGAAATGGCTGCGGGATATCGCGGACGGGCAGGATCCCGTGACGGGACATATTCAGCATACCGCTCCGTTTTACGGAGGAGGAGGCGGCCCCGGCGGATGGGGCTGCGCCATTGTCACGGTTCCGTATTTCCTATGGCGGCATACGGGGAAAAAAGAGCTTGTCGGCACCTATTTCCCGCATATGGAGCGTTGGGTCGCCTATATGGAAGCGCACAGCGAAAACGGACTTGTCGTGCGTGAGGAGGAGGGCGGCTGGTGCCTTGGCGAGTGGTGTACGCCGGAGGATGTCATGCTTCCGGAGCCGTTTGTCAACACCTATTTCCTGATCAAAAACCTTGACCGGATGGCGGAAATGGCGAGGCTTCGGCAATCCTCGGCCGAGCCTTGGCGGAAAAAAGCGGAAGCTGCGCGCCATGCGCTGAAAACCGCCTATTACAATGAGGCGGATAATACCTTCTGCGGCGGCGTGCAGGGCGCGGATGCGTTTGCGCTGGATATCGGACTTGGCAATTCGGAGATGGCGGCTTCTCTTGCGGCGAGATATGATGCGCTGGGCGAATTTGACACCGGTATTTTCGGCACGGATATCCTCATCCGCGTTTTATTTGAAACGGGCTTCGGGGATACGGCGCTGAGACTGCTCGTCTCGGAAAAGGAAAATTCTTTCGGAGGCCAGCGCGCCCGTGGGGAAACGACGCTGTGCGAACGCTGGAATGTGCGCTGGGCTTCCCATAATCATCACATGTTCGGAGCCTGCACGGGCGCGCTGTTCCGATATTTGCTGGGAATCCGTGTGGAGGATACGGGCATTGCCGTAGCGCCCGCGGCATTTTCCATGCCGCTTGCGGCAAAGGGGCGCCTTCTTACCCGTTTTGGCGAAATTTCGGTTGAGCGGCGTTCTGAGGCGGCGGGCGTCACCGCCTTTGCCATTCGTTCGGATTCGGATGCGGTGTTTCGGTTTCAGGGAGAGGAGCATAGGCTTCCGGCGGGAAAAACCGCTGAATTTTTGTTTCAAAATGCCCAGACATCGTAATAAAATACCAAAACGATTCGATTTTTACCTTGTTTCTTTCGCGGCGCTTTGTTATAATGTAGAAAATCAACGATATTCGGAGGACTTTTCGCTATGAATATGAAAAAGTGGATGGAGGCATTGAGAGCGGCTCCGGTCAAGACGGCGATGCCGGTGCTCTCCTTTCCGTCTGTTCAACTGATGGGAATCACGGTAAAGGAGCTGATTTCGAGCAGTGATTTGCAGGCCGAGGGCATGAAAAGGATCGCAGACCGTGTCGACAGCGCCGCTTCTGTCAGCATGATGGATCTTTCCGTCGAAGCGGAGGCGTTCGGCTCTAAGGTCAAGGTCAGCGACGACGAGGTTCCCACTGTGGTCGGCAGAATCGTCGAAACGGAAGAGGACGCGGAGGCGCTCGCCGTACCGACGGTCGGAACCGCCCGTACGGGACTGTATGTGGAGGCGATCCAAAAAGCATGTGCGCTCATCACGGACAGACCGGTTTTCGCCGGCGTCATCGGACCGTATTCTCTGTCGGGCAGACTGCTTGACGTGTCGGAGATCATGATCCTCTGCTATGAGGAGCCGGATATGGTCCACATGGTTTTGGAGAAGACCGCCGCCTTTCTGATCGATTATATCAAAGCGTATAAAACCACCGGAGCGGGCGGCGTCGTTGTTGCAGAACCGCTTGCGGGACTGCTTTCTCCCTCTTTGATGCACGAATTTGCGGCTCCCTATATGAAACGGATCGTCGATGCCGTGCAGGACGACGAGTTCCTTGTGATTTATCACAACTGCGGCGGCGCGGTCCCCGGACTTGTCGAGGATATCGTGTCCTCCGGCGCCGCGGCTTATCATTTCGGAAACGCCGTGGACATGAAGGAAATGCTTGAAAAAATGCCGTCGGACGTCGTGGTGATGGGCAATATCGATCCCGCGGGCGAGTTCCGTAACGGGACACCCGAATCTATTTACAGAGCGACGACGGCGCTGATGGAGAAGTGCTGCGCTGCGCATCCGAACTTTGTGATTTCCTCCGGCTGCGATATCCCGCCAATGGCCAAATGGGAGAATATCGATTCCTTCTTCTCCGCGGTAAAGGACTTTTATGCGGATGTATAAAAATGGACGACGTATCGGCCGAGTATAAATATACAAAT
>URZF01000103.1 GCA_900552255.1 uncultured Eubacteriales bacterium
AGCGTCTGAAGCTCTATGGCGAGAACACCATGGAAGTCGACCTCTACGGCCGCAGCTTCCCTCTCTACACCACCACCTATGATCCGGAGCATGTGCAGCTTGTGGATATTTTCGGCAAGCCGATGGATCCCAGCGCAGCCACGGAAGCGACACAGGATCCCTCCGAGTCCTCGGAATCCTCGGAAACCGAGCCGGTATCCTCCGAAACGGAGTCGGAGACCGAAGCGACCGAGCCGACCGAGAAAACCCCGGAGGACGCCCCGCTGGACGCCGACGGCAAGCCGCTGGAGTATCTGGGCCGGCTCACGATCTCCCCGGCGGACGCAAACGTCGCGCTGGATGTGGATGCCGCGGTGAACGCCGCCTTCAAGTACGGCCGCAAATCCATCCTCTTCTTCTCACAGCTGAAGGTCAAGATGCTCTCCGAGCGCCATGATCTGGAGGCTTCGGATTATCTGACCGTGAATGAGGAGAAGATCCGCTCCATTTTGCAGGCAGCCGCCGACAAGTACGGCAGCACCCTCACGGAAAGCACCGTGAACGCCACTGCCGGTGCCGACAAGGCCATCCATATCACCTTCGGCACCAAGGGAAGCAAGCTCAACGTCGCCGCGCTCTATCAGCAGCTGCTTGACGCCTATATCGCGGCGGAATTCCACCAGCAGTACACCATGGAGGAAACCTTCCCCGCCCCCGTCGATCTGGACAAGCTCTACAGCAGCTACTGCACCGCGCCGGTCAATGCCGTCTGCGATGAGGGCACCTATGAAATCACCGACGGCGCGGCAGGCTACGGCTTTGAGATGGCGGACGCCGTCAAGCTGCTGGACAAGGCCAAGCCCGGCGAATCCGTGACCATCACGATGGGCACGCTGGAGCCGCAGTACACCCGCGAAAAGCTGGAGGCCACGCTGTTCCACGACGTCCTCGGCTATGTGGAAAGCCCGCACTCCTATAACCCGCCCCGTACCCGCAATCTGGAGCTGGCCTGCGAGCAGATCAATGGTCTGATTCTCAAGCCGGGCGAAACCTTCTCGTTCAACAAGGTCGTCGGTCAGCGCACCGCGGAGCGCGGCTTCCAGGAAGCCGGCGTGTATGTCGGCGCGGACACCGTCGATCAGCTCGGCGGCGGCGTGTGTCAGGTCGCTTCCACCGTTTACTACGGCACCCTGCAGGCAGAGCTGGAAGTCATCGAGCGCACCGAGCACCGCTATGTTCCCGCGTATATCCCCTGGGGCATGGACGCCACGGTCTACTGGGGCAGTCTGGACTACCAGTTCCGCAACAATTCCAGCTATCCCATCCGCATCGAGGCCGAGTGCAACAGCCGCTATGTCATCATGAAGTTTGTCGGCACGGAAACCCGTGACTATACGCTCAAGTTCGAGTCCGATTCTCAGATCACCAGCCGCTGGGAAGAAAAGATTGTCGAAATGACCCCGGAGGAAGCCGCCGAAAAGGGCGCGCTGGAGCTCGGCGTTTCCCGCGAAAGTATTACAACCGACGTTTTGGAAGAGCCGAAAAAAGGCTTTCTCGGCATGGGCGGCTCCCCTGCCAAGGTGAAAGTCACCTATATCTTAAAGCCGCTCGAGGCCGCGCGCAGCTTCATCGAAACGCTGATGACCGACCTCGGCATCACCGGCGAGGTCATCATTCACGACGACGGCGACGGAGAAGCTCTGATCACGATCACCGGCGACGGCGCTTCGGCACTGATCGGACATCACGGAGACACGCTGGAAGCGTTCCAGTATCTTGTCAATCTCGCCGCAAACAAGAAGGACGACGAGGACCGCCAATACACGAGAATCAGCATCGATATCGAAAATTACCGCGAAAAGAGAGAGGAAACGCTCCGCAAGCTTGCTGCAAAAATGGCGGCCAAGGTAAAGAAAAGCGGAAAGAACATCGCGCTTGAGCCAATGAACGCCTACGAACGCCGGATCATCCACGCGGAGATTCAAAAAATCGAAGGCGTATCGACCAATTCCGTCGGCGCGGAGGGAAATCGCCGCGTCATCATCTTCCCGGAGGGCGCCGCAAAGCCGACGGAGCTTGCAAAGCCCGAAAGAAAGAGCAGACCGCGTTCCGGCGAGCGCCGCGAAAACAAATCGGAGCGTCCCGACCGAAGCCGGACGGAGCGCAAAACGGAAAAGAGCGAAAGCACGTATACGCCGCGCAGACGCTCGGATGCGCCGCGTCCCGCGCCCCGCAAAATTGAAAAGGCGAAGGATCTCGACAGCTATTTCGCCAAGCTCAAGGAATTTTCGAGCAACAATCAGCAGTAAAACCGACGGGACTCCCGCATTTTCCGGAATCGGAAATGCGCAGAGTCCCGTTTCTCGTTGAAAATAACGCGCAAGCCCAATGAAAGGACGATTTTGATGTATTCCCTGTTCGATTCGACCATCGCCGCGGTTTCTACACCGCGCGGGAAAGGAGGGATCGCCGTCATCCGGATTTCCGGCGGCGGCGCGCTCCCTATTTGTGAAAAATTTATACACCCGAAATCCGGCGCTCCCCTCTCCGACATCAAAGCCAATACGGCGTGCCTCGCCGCCGTTTCGGCTTCGGACGGAAGCATTCTCGACGAAGCGGTCATAACCGTATACCGCGCGCCGAGATCCTATACGGGAGAGGACACGGTCGAGATCAGCTGCCACGGCGGCATCCTGCTGACGGAAGCCATCCTTTCGCGCGCCTTGGAATGCGGCGCCGCGCCGGCAGGTCCCGGGGAATTTACCCGCCGCGCGTTCTCCGCCGGCAAGCTTTCCCTCTCCGAGGCGGAGGCCGTCATCGGCGTGATCGAAGCGGAAACGCGCGCCTCCCTCCTGCTTTCAAGAAAGAATTTGGACGGCGGGATCCGACGCAAAACCGACGAGCTTTATGACCGCCTAAAAGCCGTCGTCTCCGGCGTATACGCCGCGATCGATTTCCCCGATGAGGAGCTTTCGCAGATGAGCACGGAGGAAATCCGCTCCGAATTAGCCCTGATCGGCTCGCAGCTTGAAAGGCTCTGCGATTCCTACAAAACCGGACATGCCGTCTGCGAAGGAATCCGCACCGTTCTCATCGGGAAGCCGAACACCGGGAAATCGACGATTTTGAATCTTTTCGCCGAAAAAGAGCGCGCCATTGTGACCGATATCGCGGGGACTACGCGGGACGTGGTTTCCGAGGTCGTGACGGCAGGGGCTGTCACGCTGCGTCTCTCGGACACCGCCGGGATCCGCTCCACATCGGACGCCGTGGAAAGCATCGGCGTCGCCAAAAGCAAGGAAGCTCTCTCCGAGGCGGAGCTCATTCTCGCCGTATTCGACGCCGCAGCCCCGTTCGACGAAGAGGACGCAGAGGTGCTCGCCCTTATACGGGAAAGAGCGGCGGAGGGCGCCGCTGTTATCGCCATTCTCAACAAAAACGATCTTCCCGAAAAAGCCGACGCGGCGCGGCTTGAAAAGGAGCTCGGCACGGCGCCTGTCCGGCTCTGCGCCAAGGAGAAGCAAAGCCGCGGCGCGCTTGTCAAAATCATCGAAAATATGTTTGTGAACGGAGACCTCGGCGCCGAGGATCATACCGTCATCACAAATGCAAGACAATTCGCGGCCGCATCGGAGGCGCTCGCTCACGTCGGCGACGCCGCGACAGCGCTTGACAGCTTCGGCGCGGATATCGCCTGCACGGAGCTGGAGGCCGCTATGGCAAGGCTCGGCGAACTCGACGGCAGACAGGTCACGGCGGACGTTGTGGACAGCATCTTCCACCGCTTCTGTGTCGGGAAGTGAGAAAGGAGCATTATGATTCATTCGACCTATCCGATTCCCTCCGCCGTTTATGAGGACGGAAAATCCAAGGCAATACCGTTATACTATTATGAAGAGCTGTGCTCCACCAATCTGACGGCAAAAGAGATATTTTTCGCGGAATCCGAACAAAACCGCCGATTCATCGTGCTCGCCGACCGACAGACCGCCGGCCGAGGCCGTCTCGGACGCAGCTTTTTCTCCGAGGGAGGGCTGTATTTCAGCATCGCCGTCCCGGCGGGGAGCTTTTCCCTGCCCGCGGAGCTTCTCACGACCGCGGCGGCGGCGGCCGTATGCCGCGCCGCCGAAAGAGAGGGCTTTGACGCCAAAATCAAGTGGGTCAACGACATCCTGCTGGACGGGAAAAAGGTCTGCGGCATTCTTGCCGAGGCGCTTTCCGAGGGCGATACGGTTCTCGGATATGTCGTCGGCATCGGCGTCAACATCGGCAAGCCGGATTTTCCGGAGGAAATCGCCGATATCGCGGGCGCCTTGTCCGGCGATACGCAGCTGAAATTCAAGCTTTTTGAGAAAATCCGGCAGAATTTTTATGCCGCTTTAGGCGAATCTCCGCAAAAACTGATCTCCTACTGTACGGAAAAAAGCTGCGTCATCGGCAGAAAAATCCGCTACTTCGGCGCAGCAAACGGATCCGGCACCGCCGCGGGACTCGCGGAAAACGGCGGTCTGATCGTCGATGGAGACGGCGGCGGAAGGATCATTCTCACCGGCGGAGAAATTTCGGTGCGCATGGAATAGCCGTTCGCCCTAAGTCCGATAAAATATTAAAATATATCTTGACTTTGACGTCGCGTCAACCTGTATACTGATCCTGTCCTATATACATATAAAACAAAAGGAGAACAACCTATGGAACTGCAAACGATCAGTGAAGTATCCAAACGCTTCGGCATCTCGACGCGAACGCTGCGCTATTACGAGCAGATCGGACTTATTTCCCCCGTCAAGAAAGAGGATTTCGCTTATCGGACTTATGACGTAGACACCGTCACGAGACTGGGACAGATCATGATTCTGCGCAAGCTCAGAATCCCGCTCAGACAAATCGCGGAAATCCTGAAAAGCGACAGCGCGAAAGTGGCCATCGAGGTATTGGAGCATAGTCTATCCGAGATCGACGAGGAAATCACCTCGTTATCGACCATCCGCAGCATCATCGAAATTTTCATCCAAAAGCTGAATCTGAACACCGCGAAATTCGCGCTGCCGGACGACGAACTGCTCGACATCATCGACTCGCTTACGGTCTCCAAAATGAATTTCAAGGAAAAGAAAACCATGGAGGAGCTGAGTCAGGCCAGCGAAACACTGAGCAAGCTTTCCGACAAGGATGTACGCATCGTGTATCTGCCGCCGGCGGCAGTCGCGAGCATTCACGCCATCGGCGGAACCCCTGAGCTCGACACCGATGCCATGGCCAGACAGTTTATCAAAAAAACACGCTTAGATCTGCACAAGCCGGATTTCAAATACTACGGCTTCAATCATCCTGATGGAACGAAAGCGGACGGAAGCGACCACGGATATGAAAGATGGCTGACCATCCCCGACGACTGGGAGGTCGAAGCGCCGTTTGTCAAAAAACAGTTCCCCGGCGGATTATATGCCGCGCATACGATCCCCATGGGCGCATTTGAAGAATGGCACTGGCTTTGGAGCTGGGTGGAAAATCACGAGCAAATAGAGATGGAGCTCGGCAATGCCGCTTGTATGTCCGGACTTTTGGAGGAACATTTGAACTTTAAAAATCTCTGGTCATTGGACATCTCCCCCGACGAAATGGATAAGCTCATGCAGCTTGACCTGCTGATTCCGATCAAAGATCACCGGACAGACGGTTTTAAACGAATGCGATAAAACGCAAAAACGCGCGGCCTTTCCGTTTAAAGGGATAACGTAACATTACTTTCTCCCTTTCTATATCCATACGATGGAGCTATTGACCATTTTCGTGGTGCAAAGTCGCTGTAACCACAGTGAAACAACGCAGATTCAACACAAACTATTCCTT
>URZF01000104.1 GCA_900552255.1 uncultured Eubacteriales bacterium
TCACGGGAAGCGATTAGTACCATACACGGAAACGGAGTTTCAATATGAAAATAAAAGGACTGCAAAAGCTCACCCTGCTCGATTACCCCGGCAAAGTCGCCTGTACCGTTTTTACGGGAGGCTGCAATTTCAGATGTCCCTTTTGTCATAACGCCTCTCTTGTACTGGATCCCGCTTCGGCAGGAACCATAGAACCCGACGAATTTTTCTCGTTTCTGGAAAAACGTGTCGGCATCCTCGACGGCGTATGTATCACCGGAGGGGAGCCGCTTCTCCACGACGATATCGACAGCTTCATCGCCGAAATCAAAGCGCTCGGCTATTCGGTCAAGCTCGATACCAACGGCAGCTTCCCGGATAAGCTGAAATCGCTCGTCGAAAGGAAGCTTGTCGATTACGTCGCCATGGATATCAAAAATTCCAAGGCCAAATACGCCGAAACAATCGGACTTCCTTCGTTTGATTTGTCGAAAATCGAGGAAAGCGTCCGCTTTCTTCTTTCCGGAGCCGTGCCGTATGAATTCCGCACCACGGTGATACGCGAATTCCATACCAGGGAAAGTCTTTCCGAGGCGGCCAAATGGATCGCCGGCTGCGACCGATACTTTCTGCAAAGCTTCGTGAACTCCGGAGATCTCATCGACGGGAAGCTCACCGGCTTCACAAAAGCCGAAATGGAGGCGCTTGCCGATGCGGTACGCCCGATCCTTCCCGCGGTCGCGCTGCGCGGCGTTTGAACAAGCCAAGCGATTCTTCTTTCAAATATATATTAAAAGACGGAAGCCGCCGCTTCCGCCCTTTTTATTCCGCAGCACGACAAATACATGGTTCGATTCTACCGAAAAAACACCGAAAAATATTTGTCAAAATTTTGCTTACTTCTTTGTGCAACTTGCCACATCTTGTGTTTTTACAAAAAAAGATCACTATATTTTGTGGTTTTCTATTGACAAACATTTCTTTTGATGCTATGATGTTACCATAGTTGCGACGGCACATTCCAAAAGCCCGTCCGACCCTACACTGCGAAAGGAACCATGAAGATGTACAAAACCAGAAAAAGAGACAATAAGATCGTCGACTTTGATCTATCTAAAATCAGTCACGCCATCACGCAGGCGTTTGAAGCGTGCGACAGGGATTACAATCCCGATACCATCGATTTTCTCGCCCTCAAGGTAACAGCGGATTTTGAGCCGAAAATCAAAGACGGGCTGATCGCCGTCGAGGACATCCAGGACAGCGTCGAGGCCGTCCTCATCAAGGCCGATTATGCGGACGTCGCAAAGGCCTATATCCTTTACCGCAGACAGCGCGAGAAGCTGCGCAACATGAAATCCACAATGCTCGACTACAAGGAGCTTGTCGATAAATACGTCAAAGCCGCCGATTGGCGCGTCAAGGAAAATTCCACCGTCACCTATTCCGTCGGAGGACTGATTCTCTCCAATTCCGGCGCGATCACCGCGAATTACTGGCTCTCCGAGATCTATGACGACGAAATCGCAAACGCGCACCGAAACGCAGACCTTCATCTTCACGATCTTTCCATGCTGACGGGCTACTGCGCCGGCTGGTCGCTGCGCCAGCTCATCCAAGAGGGACTCGGCGGCGTTCCCGGCAAAATCACCTCCTCGCCGGCCAGCCATCTCGCCACGCTGTGCAATCAGATGGTCAACTTCCTCGGCATCATGCAGAACGAATGGGCGGGCGCGCAGGCGTTTTCCTCCTTCGACACTTATCTCGCGCCGTTCGTCAAGGCGGACAATCTCTCCTATCGTGAAGTCAAAAAGTGCATCGAATCGTTCATTTTCGGCGTGAATACGCCGAGCCGCTGGGGAACGCAGGCGCCGTTCTCCAACATCACGCTCGACTGGACGGTGCCCGCAGACCTTGCGGAGCAGTACGCCATCGTAGGCGGCAAGGAGATGCCGTTCAAGTATAAAGACTGCAAGGCGGAAATGGACATGGTCAACCGCGCTTTCATCGAAACGATGATCGAGGGCGACGCCAACGGACGCGGCTT
This sequence comes from uncultured Eubacteriales bacterium, assembly GCA_900552255.1. Classification (GTDB taxonomy): domain Bacteria; phylum Bacillota; class Clostridia; order Oscillospirales; family CAG-272; genus QALR01. The sequence continues at coordinate 2,027 of URZF01000104.1, forward strand.
CCAGTATCCGATCCCGACCTACTCCATCACACGGGATTTCGACTGGTCTGAAACCGAAAACAACAAGCTTCTTTTTGAGATGACCGCAAAATACGGCACGCCGTATTTCTCCAATTATATCAACAGCGACATGGAGCCCTCCGACGTGCGCAGCATGTGCTGCCGCCTGCGCTTGGATCTGCGCGAGCTGCGCAAGAAATCCGGCGGCTTCTTCGGCTCCGGCGAGAGCACCGGCTCCATCGGCGTCGTCACCATCAACATGCCGAGAATCGCTTATCTCGCCAAGGACAAGGAGGATTTCTACCATCGCCTTGACAGGATGATGGATATCGCAGCCCGCTCGCTCAAGGTAAAGCGCACCGTCATCACCAAGCTCATGGACGAGGGACTTTATCCTTATACCAAACGGTATCTCGGCTCCTTTGACAACCATTTCTCCACCATCGGGCTTGTCGGCATGAACGAGGCGGGGCTCAATGCGAACTGGCTGCGCGCCGATATGACGCGTCCGGAAACGCAGGAATTCACAAAGGAAGTATTGAACCACATGCGCGAACGCCTCTCCGACTATCAGGAGCAGTACGGCGACCTCTACAATTTGGAGGCCACGCCCGCGGAATCCACGGCCTATCGTCTCGCCAAGCACGACGTGGCAAGATATCCCGACATCATCACCGCTTCCTCCAAGGACGGCGGCACGCCGTACTATACCAACAGCTCGCATCTGCCCGTCGGTTATACCGCCGATATCTTCGAGGCGCTTGACGTGCAGGACGAAATCCAAACGCTTTACACCTCCGGCACGGTGTTCCATGCTTTCCTCGGCGAAAAAATGCCCGACTGGAAAGCGGCGGCCACCTTGGTGCGCAAGATCGCCGAGAACTATAAGCTTCCTTATTATACGATCTCTCCGACCTATTCCGTATGCAAAAATCACGGCTATATCGCAGGCGAGCAGTTTACCTGCCCCGAATGCGGAGAATCCGCCGAGGTATACAGCCGCATCACCGGCTATTACCGCCCTGTCCAGCACTGGAACGACGGCAAAGCAAAGGAATTTAAAGACCGCAAGCTTTACGATATCGGAAATTCCGTATTTAAGCACAACCGTGAAGCCGCACCGGTAATCACACTCGTGACGACAAAGACCTGCCCGAACTGCAAGGTCGCGGCGGCGATGCTCGACAAAGCCGGAATCGCCTATACCAAGGTCTTGGCAGAGGAAAGACTTGATCTTGTAAACAAATACGACATCAAGCAGGCCCCGACCATGATCATCGAGGGCGCAGGCTGCACGGAGGTCTACGTCGGCGCACCAGAAATCAAGACGTTCATCGATGCGCGCCGTGAAACCGCTTAAATCCCTCTTCATAAATCCTCAGAAAAATCACGCGGCGGCGTATCCATCGCCGTGTGATTTTTCATACTATATCTATGCCGGCATCTCCGGCGGAACGGAGCCATCTCATGAAGGATATCATCGTCATCGGCGCGGGGCCTGCGGGGCTTACCGCCGCCATTTATGCTTTGCGCGCGGGAAAAAGCGTGCTGATCCTTGAAAAAGAGCTTTTCGGCGGACAGATCACATATTCGCCGAGCGTGGAAAATTATCCCGGATATCGGCAGATCAGCGGAAATGAGCTTGCCGACCATCTCGTCGAGCAGGCAATCACGCTGGGCGCCGAAATCGAGCTTGCGACGGTTACAAAAGTCACGGACGGCGCGATCAAGACCGTTGTCACGGAGAACGGCAGCTATGAATGCAGAAGCGTCGTCATCGCCTCAGGCTCGCGCCACCGTCATCTCGGGCTCGAAGGAGAAGAGGCGCTCACCGGCGCCGGCGTTTCCTATTGCGCGGTATGCGACGGCGCCTTTTTCAAGGGAAAAACCGTCGCGGTTGCCGGCGGGGGCGACGCCGCGCTTCAAGATGCGATCTTTCTTTCCGACCGATGCGCGCATGTCTATATCGTTCACAGGCGCGACGCCTTCCGCGGCGAAGCGCAGCTTGAAAAGATCCTTCGGAGCCGCGACAACGTGGAATTTGTGATGAATTCCACAATAGAAGCCCTCGAGGGCGAGCGAAAGCTTTCCGGAATCGTAATTAAAAATAAAATCACAGGGGAAACGTCCGCCCTTGCGCTCGACGGCCTTTTCATCGCCGTCGGACAGGAGCCGCAGAACGCGCCGTTCTCGGAGCTTATCGCGCTTGACGCCGCGGGCTACGCAGACTGCGGCGAGGACTGCACGACCGGAACGCCCGGAATTTTCGTCGCGGGCGACTGCCGCAAAAAAGCAGTTCGCCAGCTCACGACAGCCGTCGGCGACGGCGCCGTTGCAGGACTTGCCGCGGTGAATTATATCAATTCTCTATGAAAACAAAAACTCACTTCCATACGATTGATGTTGACTTTACCGCAGCTCTATGCTATGATGCCATCGTATCGATACTTTCATAATCATTCTAAAGGAGAAATAGCGATGGAAAACACGATCATGGCCTTTGCTTATGAGAAACGGCATGAATCCGCCTTTTCGATCCTCGGTTTTACAAAATTTGTAAAATCCGGAGGCGAGCTTTACGATGAAGTGAGAAGCGACGGGAGATGGGAGCGCCTGAAAGAAATGGCAGGAGCGGACAAGCACATTTATTGCTCCGCTTCCGACGATAAGGACTGCCCGCGCGGTTTTTACCGATATACAATCGGGATCCGCGACAACGAAACACATGACGGCGAAGAGCTGTTTCCCATTCATATCAAAGAATCGGACTGGATTGTTTTCAAAATCGATTTTGACAAGGACTACTGCAATTTTTGGAGCAAGGATCCCTACAAAATGATCGGAGAGCTCGGCTATCAGTTTCAAAATGACGTCGGCTTGCATCTCGATGTATACGACGAGCATTATACCAGACAGGAAATGGAATTTTGGATGCCTGTCTGCGAGAAATAAGACGATCCGAAAAGTCAAGTCCGAAAATAAATCAACAAAACAAAGGAACCAGTATGACGATTCGTGAAAAAATGCAAAGCGGGGAGCTTTATCTCCCCTCTGATGAAACAATATTAAAAGAACAATACGCAAGGCTTGAAATCCTATACGACTTCAACGCGACAAGACCGTCCGAGCTTGAAAAACGCGAGGAGATCTTGCGCCGTCTTTTCGCCGAAATCGGAGAGGACTGCTATATCGAGCCTCCGCTCCATGCGAATTGGGGCAGTCACACGCATTTCGGAAATCACGTCTATGCCAATTTCAATCTGACGCTCGTGGACGACGGCGATATTTTCGTCGGCGACAACGTGATGTTCGGTCCGAATGTGACGCTTGCCACCGCCGGTCATCCTGTCGAGCCGGAGAGACGGCGGCTCGGCATGCAGTTCAACATCCCGATTCATATCGGAAACAACGTGTGGATCGGCGCCGGAAGCATCGTTCTGCCCGGCGTCACCATCGGAGACAATACGGTCATCGGCGCCGGAAGCGTCGTGACAAAGGACATTCCGGCGGGCGTCGTCGCCGTCGGAAATCCGTGCCGGATTCTGAGGGAAATCGGTGAGAAGGACAAGCTTTATTATTATAAAGACAGAAAAATCACATAAAAAACAGGAAATGTTCAACGGTGATAAAATTTTTCACAGCCGAAAAATCCACAGAATCAGTATTTATTCCGTGTGCGATACACTCACTTAAAGCGTAAAACAGCGCCTAAGCGAACAAA
>URZF01000105.1 GCA_900552255.1 uncultured Eubacteriales bacterium
GATTCTTCTCATTTTATCTTCCCTTGCCATGCTCTTTGCCGCATGCGGCAAAGAGGACGAAAAAAACAAGGCGCTTTCCGAAATGACTCTTGAAGACATCCTCGCCGCCATTTACGATAAAGGAGGCTACGGCAAAATGCTGACGTCTCTCATCGAAGCGCCGGTGCCGGAAGAAGACGACTTCACGAATTATCTTGTCACGACCGAAATCACAGACAGCAACTGCGCGTATTTTCTCGGAAAAGCCGACATCGAATTTGAACGCGCCATCGCGTCCGAGGCGAGCCTCAACCCGACCACCTATTCGCTCTGTCTCGTCAAAGCGAAAGAGGGACAGGACGTCGAGGCCCTTGCCGACACCATCAAAAAGAATGCCGACCCCATGAAATGGGTCTGCACCGGCGTTTCTCCCGACCACGTGTACGTGGAGCATATCGGGGATATCGTCATCCTCATCATGAGCGGCACGGACGGCGAGGCGCTGCTGGAAGCCTTTCGCTCCCTTGCCCGGGATGCAGAGCAAGCATAAAACCAAAGCTGCGGACGGATTTCCCGTCCGCTTTTCTTTTATAGATTGGCACACACAAAACGTTCGGCATTGTCATAGAAAATGGAGGCAGCCGTATGCTCCGGCACACCCGATAAGGCAAGCATCTCCGCTATCTTATATAAAGAGGCGACATCGCGGAGCCCCGCAGGCGTCTTATCGATCCCGTCGAAATCGCATCCGAAGCATAAATGATCGCCGACACCAAGCTCTAAATAATGGAGAATGTGACGGCAGACGCTCATGATTCCCGCTTCGCCGGGCGCGTCGAGATGCTGCGGCGCCATGCTGACGCCGATGATACCGCCGCACGCGGCGATTTCTTTTGCGGCCTCATCCGTAAGATTGCGCGGATGCTCGAAAACGGCTCGGCTGTTGGAATGAGTGGCGATAACAGGCACGCCCGCCTCCCTCGCCAGCACAAGGCACTCCTGCGTGACCGCGTCGGACGCATGCGAAACGTCCACGATCATGCCAAGCGAAAAGCAGTCTTTTACGACCTCGCGCCCGAACGGCGTCAGCGGCAGATCGGTATCGAAAGCGCCGCCGATGATATCCGCGTCTCGCCAAACGAGCGTGAGGAACCGCACGCCGAGCCGATACAGCTCCGAGAGCCGTTCCGGTTTGCCGCAGAGCAGGCTCGCTCCCTCTACCGCGAGGAAAAGCGGCCGCTTGTTCTCTGACAAGGCTCTGCGGTAATCGGAGGAGGACGTACAAAGCGCCGCCTGCTCGGAGGGGATCTTGGAAAGGAAATCCCCGCGGATTGCCAGAAACTGCTCCCACGCCGCCTCGCCGTCAAGGGAATGCTGCGTCCAAATCGCCATGACCTGCGCGTATCGCCGATAACATTCCGCCTTTTTTAAGGATATATGGAGCCCGTTCTCGGAAAGCGCCGTCTGCTTCTTATAAAGCTCGAAGGGTGTATCACAATGCAAATCGAATAAATTCATAAAATCCTCCTGAGCCGCGCATGAACGCCGTCAGCACAAGGCGTTTTCGATGTGACGGATTCCCTTTTCCGAGAGAACATACCGTCCGTCCCGAAGCGTCAAATAGACCTCAATGACATCGATGCGCGGTTTTTTCGTCGGTTTATTTTTATAAATATATTCCCTGGCACATTCCGTTATGTGCTGTTTTTTCCTGTCATCCACCGCCGCCCCCGGCCTGCCGTATTTTGACAGAAAGCCCGTATCCATGCGGCTTTTGACCTCTACGAACAGAATATGCGTTTCGTTTTCACAGATGATGTCCGTTTCGAGATGGCCGCTCCGATAATTTCGGCAGACCACCGAATATCCGAGGGAGGCAAGGTATTCGCAGGCAAGCGCCTCGCCCGCAGCGCCGACCTCATGATTTTTCATGCTTTATACGCTCCGCAAAGGAGAGAAAGCTCCGCCTGTGCTCCGGACAGGGCCCAAGCTCCACGACTTTCGCCATATGCTCCTTTGTGGGATAGCCCTTGTGGCGGGCGAAGCCGTATTCCGGATACAGGCTGTCCAGCAAAAGGCACTGTCTGTCCCGCGTCACCTTGGCAAGGATGGACGCCGCCGCGACGGAGGGGCATTTCGCATCCCCGCCGACAATGGTCCTTGTCGGGATTTCAAAGCCGCGCGCCGTATTTCCGTCGATCAGCGCAAAGTCCGCCGGTACGGGAAGCCCCTTAACGGCGCGGTTCATCGCCAGCATGGTCGCATTCAGGATATTGAGCGCATCGATCTCGGTGGGCGTCGCCCACGCAACGGAGGTGACAGCCTCTCTCACGATGACCTCGAAAAGCGCCTCTCTCTTTTTTTCCGAAAGCTTTTTGGAGTCGTTCAGCCCCTCGATGAAAAGTCCGCGCGGCAGAATGACCGCCGCCGCGACGACGTTGCCCGCGAGCGGTCCGCGGCCTGCCTCGTCGATGCCGCATACGGCGGCGTATCCAGCCGCACAGCATTCATTTTCATATGTAAAGTCGAGCATTGTCCCTCCGGTAAATTTCTTTTATATGAAAATTTTCTGCGGCGAATGCGCCGCCTGCATATTTTTTCTACCCTTTCTATGACGGCTTGAAATAGTCTCAATTCGTCTCCGGCGATTCCAGCGTGATGCGGCCGATCTTTCCGGCGCGGAATTCGTCGAGCAGCATATTCGCGGTGCGCAGAAAATCCACCTCGCCGCCGGAAACAAGAAATCCGCGCCGCCTGCCGATATGTTCCGCGAGCGCCGCGTCCGTCAGCTCCTGAACCGCGGTCTCCTCAAATTTATAGCGTGCGGCGAGCATCGCGGGATACGCCGTGCGGAGCCTGCCGCAAAGCACGCAGGCCAGCATCTCCACATCCATGATCTCATCGCGGATAGCACCCGTCAGCGCCAAATTTTCCCCTACCGTCCGGTCGTCGAATTTCGGCCATAGAACGCCCGGCATATCGAGCAGATCGAAGCCCAGCGCGGTCGTGACCCACTGCTTGTTTAAGGTCACGCCCGGACGATCTTCCACCTTGGCTTTGCTCGCCGCGGACAAGCGGTTGATAAGCGAGCTTTTTCCGACATTCGGAATGCCGACGATCATCGCGCGCAGTCGTCTGCCCTCCATGCCGCGCTCACGGTATTTTTGCAGCTTGTCCGCGCACAGGCGGCGCACCGCCGGGGCGATCTCGGAAATGCCCTCGCCCGTGCGGCAGTCGTAAAAAATACATTCCCTGCCCGACTCCCGAAAGCTGCGCTTCCACGCTCCCGTTACAGCGGGATCCGCAAGCGACGACTTGGAAAGCAGCGTCAGCCGCGGACGACCCGCCGTCAGTCCCGCGATCTCCGGATTTTCGGAGCTTTTCGGGATCCTCGCGTCGAGCAGCTCGAATACGAGATCCACATCCTTCAAATTTTCGGCGATCATTCGCCGCGTTTTGGCCATGTGACCCGGAAACCACTGGATCCTCTCAGACGGCATAACCTTCCTCCGTTTTGTCCGATTTCTGTTTCAATCTAAAGTGCCGATCGTCTGAAACGGGAATACGCGGAACACCACATGCCCTACGATCTCGCTCTCCTTGACGAAGCCGACCATTTTGGAGCGACTGTCCGTCGATCCGTTGCGGTTGTCGCCCATGACGAAATAATAGCCCTCCGGCACCGTCACGGTGTAGCCGCTGATGTCCTCCCTGTCCATGCTTCCGTAGACACGTCTCACATACGGCTCATAGAGCGTAATGCCGTTTACGGACACCGTCCAGTTTTCAAAATCGAAGGTGATCGTCTCCCCGCCCGTCGCAATGATACGCTTGACCAAAAGCTCGTCGGAATAATAGCCGTCCTGCTTTTGAACGACGACGATATCATACCGCTTCGGCGTATAAAAGAGGTTGGTAACGATCAGCCGGTCGCCGTGCGCCAGCGTATCCGTCATCGAGGTGCCGTTCACCGTCGCCATGCGTCCCACGAACGTAAAAATCAGGACGACGATGACCGCCGCGACGCAGACGACCTCGAACCAATCGTAAATGTTTTCGATCAGCGTCGGCTTTTTTTTCGCGGGGACCGATGCCTCCGGCTCCGCAACCTTGTTTTCATCCATCGTTTATATCACCCTTTCTAACTCGCCGTTCAGCTTTCCTGAAATCACGGCGCCGTTTATCATCAGACCCACGCCGAACAGCAGACGGAAAAGCCATGAAAGCCCGCATACCGTATATTCCTCGGACAGCGGCACCACCGCCATGCAGGCGATGCTGAAAATCGCGTATATCGATTCCAGCACCGTATTGCATAGGATCGCTTTTTTTAGCCTGCGCAGAGTTTCCTCTTTTTTTCGTTCCGCCATTTCATGCAGTCCCGAGGAGGACATTTCCGCCGCACGCTGTGCAAGGCTCAGATAAACGCGCCGCTTTTCCGGAACGATCGTGAGATACATGATAAAAGCCAGTATAAAAAAGCCCATATAAGCGGCGTAAAGCGGCAGGAAGCCCTCCCCCTGAAACGGGAATGCCAAAACCGCATATTTCTCCGAATACCGAATCAGAAGCCCATAAGCCACCGCCGAAAAGGCCGAAAACAGAGCGGCCTTTATGACCGATACACGCCTGCGCGGCGCATACTCCCCCGCCGCATAAAACGCGGCGATCATGACGGCGCCCCACAAAAACTCCGGCATAAAGAAAAAGGAATCCAGCGCGTGATTGTCGATCAGCACGCCGTCAAACGGCATACACAGAAAGAACACGAACGCGACGATCGAAAGCGAGCAGAACGCCGACGTCTTTCGTTTGGTCCAAAGCAGCTCGTCCGTCAGGATCTCCGCCGCGTATTTTTCTTCCAGCGCCGCAACAAAACGGGTGTCCTTTTGAAAATTCGTAAAGTACCGAAGCATCCTCACAAGCCATATGACACCGAATACGAGCGAGACCACGCCGAGCAGAACAGCCAATACCGACCGCATACCCGTATAATCGCGCGCAGCGCCGGGCTCCGCGCCGAACAGCGCCGTGATTTCCGGCAGACAGGCGCAGACGGCGCGTACCACGACAAAAATCACGCTGATAACACGCGCCTCATCCGATTCGTAAAGATAGACCGTTTTATCGTTTGTCCGGGAGGAGAAGCCGGCGTCGGAAACACACAGCCTTGCCGTCCCGTCCGCGAACGGGACCGTCTCCTCAAACGAGGGAGGCGTGCTTTCCGTTCCGTTCCGTTCATAAAGCTCGAAATAGGCGGTGCCGTCCTCAAACTCCGTCTTATCGAATGTCCCGCCGAACCGCGGCTTTGTTTCCTCCGTGCGGCGGGTCTTGTGTTTCGTATGCCGCATTTCAAGATAAGAAAGCCCGCCGAACAGCTCGACAAATGCAGGGATCTCATAGATCAGCTCCAAAACGCCAAAGGAAAAGGCGAAAAGCAGGTACCACGTCGAATCCATGACCGGTGTTAAGAACATCACAAGGAACTTGACACCGGCAATCCATGCCGCGGCCTTAAACTTCTGCTTCGCCGAACGCAGTCTTCCGTCCAAATCGGAAAGCTTGTCAAGCCCTTTCAGAATGAGGAGATAGCCGATCACATCCGGCAGCACATCGATCAAATTCACCGTCGGATTGAACAGAAAAATACATCCCGCGATCAAATATCCGATATTCATATCCCTGTCGATACCCCCTCTACTTCATCAAGGAATATC
>URZF01000106.1 GCA_900552255.1 uncultured Eubacteriales bacterium
AGTCATAAGTTTTGCAATGTTTCCTTATGGGCTACTGCCATTCTCCGATGGCTCCTTTTTGACTTTTCTTCCCTTTGAAAGTGCAGGTGATTTGCTTAGGCTTTCGTTTTCACGCCGAAAATGCAGAGATTTACCCTCTCATTCGGCACGATGAGGTCGCCATTTTCCACCATTTTCTCCATCAAGAACGCCGTGACGTCAAGTCGGTGATGGATCTTTGCGATGTCCGCACACTGGAGGCGAACCGATTCCGGTGCATGCTCTGCAAGAATAGCCGCCGCTTTGTCGGAAATGCCGGTCATGCAGTCCGATACCGCCTCGGAAATCGGTTTTATGATCTCACAAAGCCTATTGAATACCGATTCTTCAAAAACGGGAAATTCCGCAGACAAAACGCCGTTTTGACAGGAAATGAAGCCGTCCGCGATAAGCTCCGGCATGGCGCTGTTTGCTTCATCGGCCGGAGCACCAAGCGTGGCGCCGTTCATGGCCTCTGCTTTTGCCCGAAAATTGGAGTGAGTGTATCGCTGGCAGCGTTCGATAATGCGATAGTTTGTTACGGAGAACCATGCGGTGCCGTCTTTTTCTTGCGTGCGCATGGAAACACCGTTGAAATGATGATTTTCATAATCGTTGTCATAGCCGAATATCCGCCCGTGACCGCCGAGAGGGAGCGCCGGAGTTTTCCCGAGCGGGGATTTCTTTCCCGCAAGCGTCCATCCGCAGAGCATGGCGATGTTGAGAATCGTCCAGAGCAGGAGGGCAGGTAGATTTTCCGAAATGCGCTGCGCGGCAAGCCTTGAATCCCAAATTTTCACCTCCTTTTGCAGATTTTGAAAGCCTTCGTCTATACAGTATCGGAGGAATTCGGGCGGTTGATGAAAAATAATATTCCAAAACAAAAAAGCGGCCAAGCCGCTTTTTTGTTTTGGAATATCGGTCATCCCTTTTTCGCTTCCGCCTTGGCGAGAAATTTTTCGGCGTTCACGATGAAGCGTTCATGTGTGCCGGAACCGATCTCGCCTGCCTCGTCAAAGGCGCGGACGGTAAAAACAAGGCGCCTGCCGTCGATTTCCGAAAGCTCAGCTTCGGCAAGGACAGCCATCCCGACCGGCGTTGCGGCAGTGTGGGCGATGTCGAGCCTTGTGCCGACGGTCGTCATGCCGGGGTCAAGGCCGGCCGCGACGGATTCAGCGGCGGCTTTTTCGATAAGCGCGATCATGGAGGGCGTGGCGAATACGGGAAGCATGCCGCTGCCGACAGCGGCGGCTGTCACCTCGTCGGTGACGGTCAGGGCAGCGGTTCCTTTGATATGGAGTTCCAACATGATTTTATCCTTCTTTCTTATTTTGATAAAGCATTTGCGTATATGCGATCATATCGCGGTCGGGAAGCGTCCCCACCGGGTTCCGTGCGGCAAGCGATTCAAAGCGGGCGAGCGCATCGGCCGCGGCGGATGCATCTCCCGACGACAGAAGATGATAAGCATATAGGGTGCGGTAAGCGGAGGCATGGTTTTTCAACAGGGGAAGATTTTTTTCCGTTTCCGAATACAGCCGGGCAATCTCATGGGGATCGCCTCTTAGGATCAGCTCGAAAAAGAGCATTTCCGCCGTCAGGCTCGCGCGGTGTATCGGAAGAAGCGGGCGCGCGTTCTCCAAAAGATAAGCCGCCGTACCGCGTGCGTCCTCATAAGCGCTCGTATCCTCGTAGCGGTCGAGCAGCATCATCCCTTCCGTTACGGTGAGCGCATTGGAAAGCGCCCATGCTTCCGGCAGAAAGAAAAGCTCCTCCGGCATCTCGCGCGTGCGCACGCCCTCGGCTTGGAGCGCCGCATATTCCAGCTGGTTCCAAAGAGCCTCGCGTGTGACGGGACTTCTTTTTGCCGCGCGGGCATTGGTCCCGTCGTTGACGACGTGTTTTCCGCTCGTCGGGATCGCATTGAAAAGATTCACAATAAGGCCGTAGGCTCCGGTGACAAGAAGAAACAGATAAAGCTGAAAGGAGCGACAAAAAAGCAGCGATACCACAATAAGCGCGGCGGATACGGCAAGACCGAGGATCACGCCGCCCGCGTTGTAGAGACGATAGGGAAAATCGCCGTTTTTCTTCCGAGGCGGCGTCATCAGGCATTGTCCGGCAATCCCCGCCATCATGGCCGGCTCTCTGCCTATGCGCCACCTGCCGTCCTTCTTTTTCAGAATGAGGGAAAAAAGCCGGAAAGAGACCAGTCGATATCCCGTGAAAAGCCCGAAGAGCAGGTGTCCCGCTTCATGAATAAGGACGGTGAAAGGGATCCCGACGAAAAACGCCGCGGCGACTGTGACCGCCGTGAGCAGCGCTTCCGTGATGTCCTGATTTTGAAAATAGATGGTGAGAAAAATCAAGAGCATGAGAAAGATAAAATAGAGGATATAGAACGCAGGGGAGCGGGTCGCCGCTTTTTTGCTTTGTTTCATTTTGGAATATCCTTTCCGGCGGCGGTCAGTACCGCATCAATCTGTTTTTGAAGATCCGCGCGACGGGATTTGCAAGGTGCGAATCCAAATCGACCTCGTTTAGGATGATTTTTCCGTTCCCGCATTTCATTTCGGCACAGGCAAACGCCGGATAGAGCTTTTGTCCCCATGCGCTTGCGGTGAGGCTGTTGCCGCTTGTCAGGATCGGCGTCATGCCGTCGGCGGTGAAGGTGCGGCGAAGGAGCGGCGTGATGCGGTCCTTTTCTGTGTCGTACCAAAGACGGAAGTCGTAGGGCGTAAAGCCTTCCACCAGCGGATGTCCGGTTTTTCTCGATACGAAATGGAGCGCGCGCATACCGCATGCCTTGACCTTGACCTCCGTGCCCGCGATGTCGTAGGTGCCGGGCTCAAGACCGTTTATGACGATGGTTTTTCCCGATGCCGCGACGCTTGTAAGCTCCTCTTGTCTTGCAAGGAAAGCCTCGCCGGAAACCGAGACCGCCGTTCCCGGTTCTTCTGCCATATGCGGGAAAATCTCGACGCTCTCGTCGGTGTAGTGCAGGACCTTGCCCGTGCCGTCCGTGAGGATGGCGCGCAGCGTGTAGCTTTCCCGCGCTGTCACATCAGGAGCCGTGAAGCATACGTCGCCTTGCATGAAGCTGGAATTCTCTCCGAATTTGGCGTCGTATTCGCCGCCCATGACGACGTTTCCCGTGCTGTCCATGAGCTCCAAAACGAGCGTATGACCGTCGGATACGGTATGCGTGTCGTTGCAGACGAAAAGCTCGATAGAAAGCTCCTCGCCGGCAAAAACGGCCGTTCTGTCGCCACGCAGGCTCACCATCAGCGGGGTCAGCGCGTCGCGATAGGCGAAAAAGGCGGGCTTGGGATTGCGTTCGCAGTCGACGATGGTTTTCATCCAGCCGGACGGCCATGCGTCGATGAAAAGATGGATGGCAAAGGTGATCATTTTCGGATCGCGGCGGAACGCTTCGGTTTGCAGCTTTGTGCCGAACGCCTGATGGCGGTGACTTTCCCGCACCCAGTCCTCGAGCGTCTCCTGCGTGTCATAATAGAAAAAGTGCATGTTGCCACTCTGCGCGTCCTTGATTCTGCCGGGCTCCCATGCTTTTTCTTCCTCGGGCGTCTGCGGCAGCCATGCGGCGGGATAGCGGCGGCGCATGAGCGGCACCGGATCAAGTCCCTCTGCGCCGAACTCGCCGCAGCCGTAATACCAGCCGTCCTTCACGCCGAGCCAGTACCCGCGGTGCAGCATCCCCATATCGATGCCGTGACCGTTGTACCATGTGCAGTAGCAGTGATTGTCGGGCAGGGTGCTGTCCGGCGGATCGTAGTCGCCGTCGATATGCTTGATGACGCGGTCGGGGTTGAGGAGCCGCACCGCCGTGTCGCAGGCGGAGAAGAAGGCCTCCATTTCATCGCGGACAAGGTGCCGGTGCGGACGGTTTCCGCCGTTCGCCATCGGCTCGTTCATATAGGTGATAAGGATGCTCGACGCGTGAGACCGGATCAGGCGCTCCATTTCCTCCGCCTGCCGGATTCCTTCGGCGAATTTTGTGCGCCGCATGACGGTGAAGAGCGGGAGGTCGGTTTGGAGCATCAGTCCGATGCAGTCGCAAAGCTCATAGATTTCCTTTTGCACGGGACGCTGCGTGAGGCGCAGAAAGTTCATATTGCAGGCCTTGGCCATCAGCATGTCATAGAGCAGCTGGTCATAGTCCCCGCGCAGCACGTCCTGCTGCTCGAAGCCCATCGTATTGGCGCCGCGCAGCCGGATGGATTTGCCGTTCAGATAAAACATGCCGCGCGGGACGCTTTCCATATCCTCGGCGAAGCTTCTCATGCCGAACGCCGATACGGCGGTGTCCCTTTCGATCCCTCCGACGGAGAGGGCGACCTGCGCTTCATAGAGATAGGGAAAATCCGGCGACCAAAGTCTCGGATTTTCAAATGAGAAGCGGAGCTTCACGAGATTGGCTCCCTTGTGGAAGGAAAGCTTCATCGCGCTTTTCATCGCTTCCGCGTCAGACAGCTCCGAGACGGCTATAAGATCGCCCCGTTCACGGCCGGAGAAGGTGATCGGCTCGTATTCAAAATGTTCCGTTACGTTTTTTTCAAAGTTGCGGCCGTAAACGGAATACGTAAGCTTTACATTCTCAAGCGGCAGATAGTCGCAGTTGTAAACCTCGCACCAGATTTCGTATTCACCGCTTCCGAGCATTGGGCGCACATACAAATCGGAGATGAAAGCGCGGCTTCTCGTTTCGACCGTTACCTTCTGACAGATGCCGGTGCCGGGCGGGCAGTGATGCCAGCCGGTCTCCGAATCGTCGTAGCCGAAGCCGGTGGCGGCGTACAGCTTATCGCCCTCCAGACGCGGCGCTCCGGTGGTCGGACCGGGATTCCCGCCGTATACGTAATCGTTGCGCACGGCGACGACGAGCGTATTTTCGCCCTCTCTGATATAGGGCGTGACGTCGAATTCAAACGCTCCGAAAAAGCCCTCGTGCGAGCCGGCGAAGCTCCCGTTGACAAAGACCTCCGCGATGTAGTCTACGCCGTCGAAATGCAGGAAGACCGCTTTATCCGCGCCCGGCTTCTGCATTTCAAATACAGTGCGGTAGTAGGTGCAGGCATTCCCGACAGGACCGAAAAAATACGGTACGGTGATCTGCTTCCATTGCCCCTCGCCGCGAAGCACACGGGAAAAATCGGAGAGATCCTCCGGCGCCGCCTCTCTGAGCTCGAATTTTGTGAGATCGAGCGTATTCCGGTGATCTTTCGGGATCGGCGCGAGCCTTTGCATAAAGGGGGCGTATTTGGTTTTCAGCTTTTCGATTTCAAAATCAAGCTCCGCGCGCGTGTCGATTTTTTTGTAAACCTCGCGGGGGGCTCTGCTGCTTGTTTTTTCGAGACGGAAAACGACGCCGTTTTTGGGTGTCGGCTCCGGAAATACGAGCGGCGCCCGGCCGGTGCCGATCTCGCCGGCGGCGATTGCTCCGAAAAAGTCTGCCATAATGATATTCCTTTCGGTGGGTTCAGATTTTACACGGATATTATCACATAACGGACCTAAAAAGTCAATGATTTCCGTGTTTTTTGTGATTTGCGGAAAGCGGGCTTTACAGATTGGCAATAATAAATTATAATAGAAAGCAGAAAAGTGCGTATATAAAATTTGGATAAATGGCAGAACGGCCGGCTGT
>URZF01000107.1 GCA_900552255.1 uncultured Eubacteriales bacterium
ACATGGTATCACAAAGCTATTACTTTTTCAATTAAGTTATTGGCATATTTTCAAATTTAAATAACCAACAACCATACAATTCGAAACTTATCATTTCAGCGCTTGACTAAACGCAATCGCTGAAACGATAGTTTCTGCATTTCCTCAATCTCGCTGCTTCGTCCACTGGACGCGCTCGATTTCGTCGCAGTTAAAGCCTCGCGCTCTCCCGCGCTCAGCCGTTAACAATAAGTAATTACTTGAATCCAAAAACAAATAAAAACGAGTAGTCTAAAGACTACTCATTTTTATTGGCTCTCCATGTTGGACTCGAACCAACTCCTCAGGCATCAAACTAATTGTTTCAGCCTTTGACTATGCAAAGTCTAAAACAATAGTTTATGCATATTCATAAACTCGCTTCATCTGTCACAGGCAGCGCTCGTTTATTCATCAGTTAATAGCTTCGCTATAACACCGATAGGACGTTGGTATAAAATAAAAAAGCCGGCGATACCGCCGAATTTTTTAGGGATAGACAGATTAAAAAATGATTTTTTGTCATTATATCGAAAATTAGTAGGAGGATATCATAGCGATGAAATTTCATGATCTATCCGAAAACACCGGAAAAACCGTTTTGTCAGACGGCTGCGAGATCCTACGGGAAGCGGATGCTTCCTCGCCGGAGATTTTCCGGTTTCTGCGATATTTGGCAGAGAGGGATCTGCCGGTCGAAAAGCCGCTGCGGATTGAAGCGGGCAAGGAAGCTTATCGGTTTGAGCAGGCGGAGTTGGTTCATCCGAAAGCATGGAGCGATGAAGCGCTGTTCGCTGTGGGCAGTCTTGTGCGGTCGCTGCACGACGCCGGTGCGGATTATGTACCGCAGGACAAGGAGCGATTTCGTCCGTGGTATCTCAGAGAGCTTGACGGAAAGTACCGCATTTGGTGTCACGGCGACATTGCGCCGTGGAATCTTCTGACACGGGATGGTATGCCGTATCTTCTCATAGATTGGGAGTATGCGGGACCGCTCGATCCTATGACGGAGCTTGCCCGCGTCCTGTGGCTGTTTGCGCAGCTTCATGACGACGATATCGCCGAAATGCAGGGGCTGCCGTCACCTAAGCGGCGTGCGGCGCAGGTGCGCCTGATCTGCGACGCCTATGGCCTTGCGCAGGGAGAGCGGTGGGGCATGATCGAGCGGATTATGAACGTGATCATCTGCGAGACCGCGCATGAGGCGATCGGTCCGAAGCTGACGCCGGAAAGCGAGGGAAGCCTGTGGGGCTTTGCGTGGCGAGCCCGCAGCCTTTACTGGATCTTGCGGCATCGAAGCATCCTTGAGAGTGCGTTGCAATGAAAAAGGAACGGAGAATCCGTTCCTTTTTCTTATTCGATATCGACTGTCACTTTTTTTCCGGTTCCGTTTGCCGCGGCCTTCATCAGCTGGCGGATCGCCTTGGCGATCTTGCCGTGCTTGCCGATCACCTTACCCATGTCGGAGGGCGCGACGGAAAGCTTTAACGTTACGCTGTTTTCCGTTTCCTCCGCCGCGATGACGGTGACTTCGTCGGGATTGTCGACAATCGCTCTCGCAATGTTGGCGAGAGTCCCTTTGAGATCGGTCATTTCTGTGTCTCCGAATTATTCGGTGATGCCGGCTTTTTTCAGCAGGCTTCTGACCGTTTCCGTGGGCTGTGCACCGTTGGCAATCCATTTCTTCGCTTTTTCGGGGTCAATTTTGATATCGGCGGGATCGGTCAGCGGATTGTAATAACCGAGCTCCTCGATGAATCTTCCGTCGCGGGGATAACGGGAATCCGCGACGACGACGCGGTAAAAGGGAGCCTTTTTGGCTCCGATTCTTTTGAGTCTGATTTTAACTGACATGCTTGTGTCCTCCAAAAATTTGTTGTTTTCTATAATTTTTCAACCGATTCTTGATCGCCTGAATCATTAACGTGGAAACGGCACCTTGCCGAGCTTGCCGAATTTTTTTGCGCCCTTTCCTCCGGCAAACTGCTTCATGAGCTTGTTTGTTTGGTCGAACTGCTTTAAAAGGCGGTTGATTTCCTCAATCGAGGTGCCGGAGCCTTTTGCGATGCGGGTTTTTCTCGAATAATTGATGATTTCCGGTTTTTCGCGCTCTGCCGGCGTCATGGAAAGGATGATCGCTTCGGTTTTCGCAATCATTTTTTCGTCGAAATTCGCATCCTTCAGCGCGCCGGGAGAAATGCCCGGCATCATGCCGACGAGGGATTCGAGAGAACCCATATTTTTGAGCTGATTCATCTGATCGAGATAATCCGTCAGCGTAAAACGGGATTTGCGCAGCTTTTCCTCGAGCTCGGCGGCCTTTTTCATGTCGAAATTCTGTTCCGCCTTTTCAATGAGTGAGAGCATGTCTCCCATACCGAGGATCCGGGATGCCATGCGGTCGGGATAAAACGGCTCGATGGCGTCGAGCTTTTCGCCTGTTCCGATGAATTTGATCGGCTTTCCGGTGACATATTTGACGGAAAGCGCCGCGCCGCCTCTCGTATCGCCGTCGAGCTTCGTCACGATGACGCCCGTGATATCAAGCATTTCGTTGAAGGTTTCGGCGACGTCCACGGCGGCCTGTCCCGCCATGGCGTCGATGGTGAGAAGGATTTCCGTCGGCTCGAGCTCTTTTTTGAGCTCCCGCAGCTCCTCCATCATCGCCTCGTCGATTTGAAGTCTGCCCGCCGTGTCGATGAACACCATATCGTATCCGTTTTTCCTCGCATAGGAAAGTCCGTTTTTCGCAATTTTGAGCGGCGCGGTTTTGTCGTCCTCCGCATATACTGTGACGCCGGCCTTTTCTCCGACGATTTGGAGCTGTCGGATCGCGGCGGGTCGATATACGTCGCAGGCGACGAGCAGGGGATTTTTACCCTGCTTTTTCATCATAGCGGCGAGCTTGCCCGCATGTGTGGTCTTGCCGGCGCCCTGAAGTCCGACCATCATGACGACTGTCGGCGGCTTGGATGAAATCTGAAGCTTCGACTGGGTCCCGCCCATCAGCGCGGTCAGCTCCTCGTTGACGATTTTGACGACCTGCTGGGCGGGCATGAGGCTTTCGAGCACCTCCGCTCCCACGGCGCGCTCGGTGACCTTGTTTATGAATTCGCGGACGACCTTGAAATTGACGTCGGCTTCCAGCAGCGCGAGCTTGACCGCGCGCATGCCTTCTCTGACGTCCTTTTCGGTCAGCGTGCCTTTGTTCCTGAATTTCTTAAAGGCTTCCGCGAGCTTTTCCTGAAGGTTCTGAAACATGGTTTCCTCCGTTTCCAAGATACCCTTGTTATGGTTTGACGGACTCCAACAGCTTTATGATCCGGTCGAAATCACATGTGTCGGCCGGATATTTCTCTTTTAGTCGGCGGACGATTTCCCCCGCTTCCTCAGAGGCTTTTTCGATGCGGATGAATTTGTCTGCGAGTCCCAATGTTTCTTCGAGGGAGAGCAGCGTCTCCTCGGCCCGTTTGATGCTGTCGCGCGCGCCCTGACGGGTGATGCCGGTGTTTTCGGCGACCTCTGCGAGAGAAAGGTCGTCGTTGTAATATAGATCGAACATTGTTTTCTGCGTTGGTGTGAGAAGCTCGCCGTAGATGTCGAAAAGCATGATGAGCCGCAGATTTTTTTCAAACATCGGATGTCCTCCGCGCTCTGTAAAGTGAATAACTTTACAGAGTATAGCATGAAAAGCGGGATTTGTCAAGCCTATCATGTATATTTTCTTTGATGATTTCAGAAATACTCGAAAAACAGGGAAAACATAGGCGGAATCGCGATACGGAAAGCTTATACAAATCTTAAACTTATGTTATACTATAACAAAAAATAGAATTGAGGGAATAACATTGAGGAGACGAGATCGGGAAATGCCGGAGGGGTTTGCGCTTTCGGTGGCGGATAAATGCGAATACGCGGTGCTTTCCATGACGGATACGGACGGGGATCCGTACTGCGTGCCGGTTTCGATTGCAAGAGAAGGCATGACGCTGTATTTCCATTCCGCAAAGGAGGGCTTCAAGGCGGAGGCGATGCGTAAGCATCCGAAGGTCTGTGTGGCCTGCGTCGGGGATACTCATCTTGTTCCGGAGCAGTTTACGACGGAATATGAATCCGCCGTGATACGGGGAACGGCTCACGAGGTATCGGATGAGGAGGAAAAAAGAAAGGCGCTTCGGCTGATCTGCGAACGGTATGCGCCGTCGAATATGGGAGGCTTTGAAAAGGCCGTCTCGGAGAGCCTTTTCCGCACGGCGATTTGGAGAATAGAGATCGCGGAGATCACCGGCAAGCGCAAAAAATACGATTTACGGGGAATCGAGATGAAATACGGAAGAATGGAGTGATTTCTCAAATCTATGTTATCGTTCAATCAATATGACGAATGAAAAATATAAAACAGACGGCCGTTAAAAACGGCCGTCTGTTTTTCTGTCAGGCTGTCCATTGAAAATGCTCGGCGCCGGCGCCTATTTCAAAGTGGTATTTGACGATGCCGAGATCGATGTCCGAATAGGCTCCTCCGGAGGCTTCCGCCTTTATGCCGTTCTCCGTCAGTGTAAAACAGAAGCCTTGCCGGTTCATCGCCGTCGGTGCGAGCATGGCGGACTGCATACCGGAGACGAACCAGTCCGGTATAGTGCTCTCCGTCCGGCAGAGCGCCTCCATTGGCTTGGATTTATGGGGCACGCCCTGCGTTTCTCCATATCCGAGCGCGATGACGCATACGAGCTTTTCGCCCTCGCCGATCGCGCATTTTGTCTTTTTTCTGCGATAGGTCAGCGCAACCCAGCAGGTGTTGAGGCCGAGCCGCTGCGCCACAAGGACGATCCGTTCCCCGTAATAGCCGATTTTTTCATCGAGCTGCGGAGTTTTTTTGCCGACAAGCGCGATGTAACTGCGCACATTCCGAAAGCTTCCGTAATGCGCCATAAAGCCGCGAAAGGCCTCCGGCTCCTCCGTCACAAGCTGGATGTGAAGTCCGCTTTCCTTGTTGCAGGCGTCGATTTCCCGATTCAGAGCCGCCGCTTTGTCCGCTTCGATCGGACGGTCGGCGTAGGCTCTGACGGAGTGACGCGCCTTGACTGCTTCCATGAGTTCCATAATGCTACCTCCTGATATATGGGATTAGGCTTTCGGCTTTGCAAGGCCGGAAGCCTTGGCTTTTTCTATGATCATGCCGACCGTGCGGGAAAGCTCGGTGAGCTTTTGCCACGTGTCAGGTTCGGTATTGATATCGTAAAAATTCATGGTGCCTATTCGGCTGCATGAGATGATGCCGGTATCTTTCAGTATTTTTAGATGATGGGAGAGCGCCGGACGGGAGAGATGAATGCGCTCGGCGAGCTCTCCGACGCGAAGCCCCTGTTTTTCGCTTTCCAGCAGCGTTATGATGATTTGCTGTCTTGTTTCATCCCCCAATGCACAGATAAAGTCGGAAAGAGAGCGAAGCTCTTTTGCGATATTCCTTCGATTTTTTACACATTCCATCTGTGTTATCCTCTTTGCTTTCGTATTTTCATCATTATATCACAAAATCTGAAAAAAAGATCGATGG
>URZF01000108.1 GCA_900552255.1 uncultured Eubacteriales bacterium
GTTTTCTCCTGCAATCTTGCGTGATAAAAATGATTTTGAATACTTGGAAATGCTTGCATTTACAGGGATCATATAGTATAATATTTAAAATACTATGTTATAGAAAACAATCCGCACGAAAATGCGGCAGGAAAGCGGAAAGGGGGAGGGTGTCTATGCTCGCCGGATTGGACGAAATCGAATCGCGCTTTGAAGAGCTGGAGCAGAGCTTTGCCGTCCCTGAAATTACCGCCGATACCGAAAGGTTCAGAGAGCTGATGCGGGAGCATAAGAGGCTTCTGCCGATTGTGGAAAAGCTGCGTGAATATCGAAGGTATGAAAAAAACGCGGCGGAGGCGGCCGAACTGCGGGATATCTCCGACGACGATGAGCTGCGAAGGCTTGCCGACGAGGAATATAAATCCGCAAGAGCGGGTATGGAGCTGTGTGAAAAGGAGCTGCGGCTTCTGCTTTTACCGAAGGATCCGAACGATGAAAAAAGTGTCATCGTCGAAATCCGCGGCGGGGCGGGCGGAGAGGAATCCGCTCTGTTTGCCGGCGATCTTTACCGTATGTATTCGATGTACGCCGCGTCGTCCGGCTGGCACACGGAGCTTCTCTCCGTCAATGCGACGGAGCTTGGAGGCTTCAAAGAGATCTCCTTTTCCGTGGACGGAGAGGGAGCGTATTCCAAGCTGAAATTTGAAAGCGGCGTACACCGTGTCCAGCGCGTGCCGCAGACGGAATCCCAAGGGCGGATCCACACCTCGACGGTGACGGTCGCCGTACTGCCCGAGGCGGAGGAGGTCGAGGTGACGATAAGTCCTGCCGACCTCGAGATCGAAACCTGTAAATCGAGCGGGGCGGGCGGTCAGCATATCAACAAGACGGAATCCGCTATCCGCATTATCCACAAGCCGAGCGGTCTCGTGGTCGAATGTCAGGAGGAGCGCAGCCAGTTCAAAAACCGTGACAAGGCGATGAAGCTTTTGCGCGCGAAGCTGTACGATATTGAGAAAACAAAACGCGACGGTGAAATCGCGGACGAGCGCCGCCGTCAGGTCGGAACGGGAGACCGCAGCGAAAGGATCCGCACCTACAATTTCCCGCAGGGGCGCGTCACCGACCATAGGATCGGGCTGACGCTTTATACGCTGGATTCCTTTATGGACGGGAAGATCGGGCCGGTGATAGACGCGCTGATCGCAGCCGACGCGGCGGAGCGCCTTGCACGAGGCGGGGAGCCTGTCTTATAACGAATTGGAAAAGAGTCATTCATGAAAACCGAGTATATCAAATTGGAGAATACGAAACCGCTGGAAGCGCAGCTTGCGGGCGCCGCCGCCGTTTTGGCTTCGGGCGGCCTTGTCGCATTTCCGACCGAGACCGTTTACGGGCTCGGCGCCGATGCGACCGACGCGGAGGCGGCAAAACGGATTTACGCGGCGAAGGGACGTCCGAGCGACAATCCGCTGATCGTCCATATCGCCGAGCCGGCCGACGCAGACCGGTATGCGGTGACGGGGGAGCTGTACCGCCGGCTTGCAGAGGCTTTCATGCCGGGGCCTCTGACGGCAGTCCTGCCGAAGCGGGACTGCATCCCGCTTTCCGTCACCGGAGGGCTCGACAGCGTCGGCATCCGCTGCCCCGGAAGCGAGGCGGCGCGCACGCTGATACGGCTTGCGGGCGTTCCGGTGGCGGCGCCGAGCGCCAATCTTTCCGGCCGTCCGAGCCCGACCTCGGCGCGCCATGTGGCGGATGACCTTGACGGCAGAATCGATGTGATCATCGACGGCGGCGACTGCGAGGTGGGGCTGGAATCCACCGTCGTGAAGCTGGACGGGGAAACGGTTACGGTCCTGCGTCCGGGCGCCGTCACGCCGGAGATGCTCCGCACGGTATGCGAAAACGTGAAGCTTGACGCCGGCATTACGGAAAAGCTGCCGGAGGGCACGGCGCCGCAGGCGCCCGGCATGAAATACCGGCATTATGCGCCGCACGCCGCAGTCTATCTGATAAAGGACGCAGGCGGCGCGGACTTTGACCGGCGCGCCGTGGAGTTTTTGAGGGAGAAGCTGCGGGAAAATCCCAAGACGGGCGTCCTCTGCTTCGATGAATATGCGGGGGAGCTTCACGGGAAAAATGTATTTGTATTTGGAAAAAAGCGAGACGGCGCGGCCCATGCGAAAAAGCTTTTCGACCTCTTGCGCCGCTTTGACGATACGGATGCGCCCGCGATCTATGCCCTCGCGGATGATACGGATGGGATCGGACTCGCGCTGTATAATCGAATGCTTAAGGCTTCGGGCTATCACGTTCTTGATTTGTAATCAGGCTTTGCGCGCCGCACGGTCGGCGGAAGGGAGCGTTATATGATGATCGGACTCACAGGTCCCTCCGGTGCGGGAAAAAGCACGGTGGCCGCTCTCTTTCGGGACGCGGGCTATCGGGTCATCGACTGCGACGGGCTCGTCCACGGATTGGACAGAAATCCCGAATACATCAAAAAAATCACGGACGGCTTTGGCGGGGAATACGTCACGGGCGGTGCGGTAGACCGCAGAAAGCTCGGATCTCTTGTGTTTTCCGACTGGGAAAAGCTCGCGCTTCTGAATCGCCTGATTTCCCCCGTCATTTATGAAATCGTCATGCGGGAGATCGACAAGGCGAATGACGCGGAAGCCGACGCCGTTCTTGACGCTCCTCTGCTTTTTGAATACGGCTTGGAAGCGTTTTGTGACGTCACGGTCGGCGTTATCGCTGAGCCGGAAACGGCGGTCGGCCGTCTTTCGATGCGGGATGGCCGGAATGAGGCGGAAATCCGCCTCCGGCGTTCTTCTCAGCATGAAAATGCGTTTTTTGTCAGCCGATGCGATATCATCATCGAAAATAACGGGGATTTGAACTCTCTACGTGCGGCGTTTTCGGACGCGCTTTCCCAAATCAGAAGGAGGGAATCATGAACGAGACGAAAAAACGGTGCTCCTTTGCGAGAATATGCGAGGCGCTGCTGCTCCTTTTCTGTACGATTGCCTTGATTTTTTCGACCGGCTCCGGTTATGTGAAAAGACTGCTCGAGAGCTATCGGTATCCCCGGGAGTTCAGAGAATATGTCGAGGAATATGCCGCTTTATACGGCGTCGAAGCCAATATCGTCTACGCGATCATCAAGGCGGAGAGCGGATTTTGCAGGACGGCGGTTTCCCGTTCCGGCGCGATCGGGCTTATGCAGGTCATCCCGGATACCTATTTGCTCGATATCCGGGATAACATCGGCCTTGACGAGCCGTCGTCCATCTTGTTCCAAGCGAAGGAAAATATTCAGTCCGGCACCTACTATTTTGCAAAATGGTATGGGCATTTCGGCTCCTATGTCGAGGCGCTCGCAGCCTATAACGCGGGCGTCGGAAACGTCCAGAGATGGCTTGCCGACGAAACCATTTCGACGACGAGCGGGCTGATTATCGAAAAAATTCCGTTTGAGGAGACGAAGAATTATATCAACCGCGTGCTTTTCTATAAAGAAAAATACGACGAGCTTTACGGGAAAGAGGAGCTGCCGCAGGAGGATACGATAAACGAGCGGCTTTGCTATGAATGGGCGGTCAAATACGGCGAGCAGTATAAAATCGATCCGCGCTTTGTCATGGCGGTTGTGAAGGCGGAAAGCTCTTTCCGGCCGGACTGCGTTTCCGTTTCGGGAGCAGTCGGCATGATGCAGATCATGAAGCCCACTTACGAGGGCGATATCAAGGCAAATCTGAAGCTTGAAGAGGAATTCGACGCGCTTTTCGATGCGGAGTTCAACGTAAAGTGCGGCACCTATTATCTCCATTGGCTCGACGAAAGGCTGGACGGCTATGAGCAGCTCGCGGCGGCCTATAACGGCGGCATCGGCAATGTGAGAAAATGGCTTGCCGATCCCACGTATTCGTCCGACGGAAAGACGCTGATCGTCGATAACATTCCGCTGGATCAGACAAAGCGATATGTCAGAAAGGTCATGGCCTTTTATGAGGAATACTGTCTGCGCTATCCCGATGTCACGGGATAAGCACGGTATTACATAAATCGATTTAAACAAGAAAGGATACATTTACGATGGCAGAACAGGAAAACAAGGAAAAAACAGCGGGACAGAAGCTCAAAGACGAGCTTTTCTACAAGTCCAAGAATACCTATGAGGCGCTCTCCGAGGAGGACATCGCCGCGGCGTATGATTATGCCGCGGACTACATGAAATTCCTCGACGGCGGCAAAACCGAGCGGGAATGCGTCAAGGAAGGCGTGGCGCTTCTTGAAGCGGCGGGCTTTTCTCCGTATACCTTCGGAATGAAGGTCGTGCCGGGCGGCAAGTATTATTACAACAACCGCGGCAAGAGCCTTTCCGCATTTGTACTCGGGACGGAATCGCTTGAAAACGGCGTGTATTTTTCCGCCGCGCATATCGATTCTCCGCGCGTGGATCTGAAGCAGCATCCGCTTTATGAGGCGGAGGGGCTGGGCTTCCTCAAAACGCATTATTACGGCGGCATCAAAAAATATCAGTGGACGACGATTCCACTGGCACTGCACGGCGTGGTCACGAGAGCCGACGGCACAACGGTGGAGCTTGTAATCGGTGAGGATGACACCGATCCGGTCTTTTATATCGACGATCTTCTGCCGCATCTCGCGGGCGATCAGATGCGCAAATCCCTCGCGGACGGCATCAACGGGGAACAGCTCAACCTGCTTTCCGGTTCGAGACCGTTTGAGAAGAATCTGCCCGAGGCGGTCAAGCTGAATATCCTCAAGCTTCTGAACGATAAATACGGCATCACCGAGGCGGATCTCATGAGCGCGGAGCTTTGCGCCGTGCCGGCATACAAGGCGCGCGACATCGGACTCGACCGCAGTCTCATCGGCGCTTACGGCCATGACGACAGAGTATGCGCCTATCCGTCTTTGACGGCGCTTATTGCGGTGGAAAATCCTGTCCATACGACGATGGTGATTCTCGCGGATAAGGAGGAAATCGGCTCTGAGGGCAACAGCGGCATGCAGAGCGCCGTTTATTTCGATATCATCGCGGATCTTGCTGGTACGCTCGGTGTTTCCGATATTGTCGTGCGTTCCAACTCCAAATGCCTTTCCTCCGATGTGAATGCAGCGTTTGATCCAAACTTCCCGGAGGTGAACGAAAGGCGCAACGCCTGCTTCGTCAATCATGGCGTCGTTATCACCAAATTTACGGGTGCGCGCGGCAAGTCCGGTTCCAATGATGCTTCCGCGGAGTTTACGGGTTATGTCAGAAATCTGCTTGACGCTGCGGGCGTTGTTTGGCAAACCTCCGAGCTTGGAAAGGTCGATCAGGGCGGCGGCGGAACCGTTGCCAAATTTATTGCGGAAAAGAATGTCGATGTCATTGACCTCGGTGTGCCGGTCATTTCCATGCACGCACCATATGAGGTCGTTTCCAAAACAGACGTCTATATGACGCATAAGGCGATCGAAGCGTTCTTCAAAGCGTGAGTAGGATAGAAAAATCAAAGG
>URZF01000109.1 GCA_900552255.1 uncultured Eubacteriales bacterium
GGTGTGATAAGCACCTATAAAATTATGAGTTTACAATTGGAATTTATCGACGTATTAAAACACCTTTCATAAACTGTGTTTCGTTGCAGGTTTCATATACGATTGACTTTTCTTCTTCTGTGCATCCAATCAATATTTTGATTTCTGAGTCTCTTTTCATCAAATCAACAATGCACACAATCTTTTTTTCTCCACTTCCTACCCATACATCTATTCCTGCACCATCCATAGACGATGTATCACTTAGATATCCATAATCAACGCGATAAATAAAATCGGGATATTTGGGATGTGACGTTCCCTTGGGTCTATCAATTATGATTTCAGAGTTATTCACTAATTCATCCAATGCTTTCCAAAAATCTTCATCATATCGGTTCATATCTCTTTCAAATCCGACGGCGAGGAAAACCAGCCAAGCTCCAGACGAACCTCGCGCCTCTCGATATCGCAGTTGCTGTAGCAACAGGTATCAAGCCCAACAAGGGTAAAGCCCTCATGCAGATAAAAGCCGATTGCGCCCACATTGCAGGACTGCGTTTCCAATATAACCGCGCGCCGTCCCTCCGACCTCGCCTGATTTTTGGCAAGCTCCATCAAGGCGTGTCCGATCTTCCGGCGCCGACGGCTTTCCTCCACCCACAGCTCCGTCACGCGGAGCCGATTCGACCAAGTCTCAGGGCACGTTTCTATCACGGCAACAAGCTTTCCCTCCTCAACAATGCCCCAAGCGCCGGCGTCCTGCCACCATTCGGCATACAGCTTATCTGGGAAATCATATTCCTCCGGCGTATGCGTGACAGGAACATCAAACGGCTTCTTCTCCATAGAAACGGCAAATCCGCTGTCCAGCCGCTCGACCGCGACATCATAATATTCGTTTGTCGTATAACAGATCGGGACCACATGATCCCGCCATATTTCTTTCGGTAAAAATACAATCTGATGCTCCATATCGCATCCTTTCCGTCATCATCGGAAAATCGCCATGCCGAGCGTCCCGACGACGATGAGCGCAAGTCCCGCCGCAGATTTTTTCGTCAGCTTCTCCCCGAATGCAAAATACGCAAACGCCACCGACACGACGATACTGAGCTTATCGATGGGAATGACGATGCTCGCCTGTCCCATCGCCAGCGCCCGGTAATAGCACAGCCATGACGCGCCCGTTGCGATCCCAGAAAGACAGATAAAAAGAAGCTCTCTCTTCGGAATATGCCGGACTTCTCCCGTTTTGTGCGTGCAGAACACGACAAGCCACGCCATGACCAGTACGACCGTGGTGCGAATCGCCGTCGCAAGATTCGATTCCACATTCTCGACGCCGATTTTCGCCAGCACCGACTGAAGCGCCGCAAAAACAGCGGAGCCCGCCGCCCATGGGAACCAATTCCCATCTTTAACAGCGCCCGCGTTCTCTTTCCGACATGTCATAAGATAGGTCCCGACGGCGATCAGCAGCGTGCCGGTCAGCTTCACGGCAAGCTGCTCTGTCTCGCCGAAGATCACAATGGCGAGGAGAATGGACAGCACCGCAGACGATTTATCGACCGGCACCACCTTGTTTACATCCCCCACGGAGAGCGCTTTGAAATAACAGAGCCATGACGCACCCGTCGCAAGCCCCGAAAGGATCAGGAACAAAAACGATTTCCCGCCGATCGACGCGAGCGTATCCGACGAACCGACGATCCATACCATGAGCCATGAAAAAAGCAATACGATCACGGTACGGATCGCCGTCGCAACGGAGGAATCTGTCTTTTTGATGCCGATCTTAGCGAGAATCGACGTCACTCCCGCAAACAGCGCGGACAAAAAAGCAAGCAGAACCCGCATACCGTTTCCCTCCGGAAATGCACATTATCGGATGACGTCGTAAATGAGCCTCTGCGGCTCCGGCTTTTCCGCGGAAAAAGCAAGCGCGGCGAGAAAGATCGTCTCCGCCTCCGCAATTCTCATGCGGTCGCTCGTATGCAGCTCGGCAATCGTCTCGCCCCGCTTCACATATCCGCCCGTTTTCTTAAACAGCACGATTCCCGCGCTATGATCGACGGCATCTCCTTTTTTCTCACGTCCCGCACCGAGAACGGAGCTTGCCGCGCCGATTTTCTCCGCGTTCATATGCGAAAGGTAGCCCTCGCACGGCGACAGAACGCAGGACACAATCTCCGCTTTCGGAAAACGGTCGGGATTTTCGATATAAGAAGCGTCGCCGCCCTGCGCCAAAACCATTTCACAGAGCTTTCTCTTCGCGGAGCCGTCCGCAAGCGCACGCTCGCATCTCATCCTTGCCGAATCCGGCGTCTCTCCGGCCGCAAGGGACAGCATATGCGAGGCGAGCGTCAGCGATACCTCGGCAAGATCCGCGGGCCCTCTTCCCTCCAGCACGCGGACTGCCTCCGCCACCTCAAGCGAATTGCCGACCGCATGTCCGAGCGGCATGTCCATATTCGTGAGCACCGCCGCCATACGCCGTCCCGCGGACTTCCCGATCGCCGCCATTTTCTCCGCCAAAAGCTTGGCGCTTTCGAGATCTTTCATAAAAGAACCGCTCCCGACCTTGACGTCGAGCACGATGGAGCGGGCTCCGGCTGCCAGCTTTTTGGACATGACGCTCGACGCAATCAGCGGGATCGACTCCACCGTCGCCGTCACGTCGCGCAGTGCATACAGCTTCTTGTCCGCCGGCGCGAGATTGCCGGACTGACCGACCACACAAAGTCCGTGAGCTGCCGCCGTGGCGAGAAATTCCCCCGAGGAAAGCTCCGTGCGAAAGCCGGGGATCGCCTCGAGCTTATCGACGGTGCCGCCGGTAAAGCCGAGCCCTCTGCCCGACATCTTGGCGACGATTCCGCCGAGGCAGGCCACGAGCGGTGCCACGATCAGCGTCGTTTTATCCCCGACGCCGCCCGTGCTGTGCTTATCCACCGTGCGGTCTCCGAGCGGCGCAAGATCGGTCATATCGCCGGAATGCGCCATAAGTTCGGTGAGGTCTGCAAGCTCGCGGTCGCTCATACCGCGGAAATAGACTGCCATAAGCCACGCCGATATCTGATAATCCGGGATCTCTCCCGACGTCAGACCCCGCACAAAAAATTCAAGCTCCGCGCGCGACAGCTCACCGCCGTCCCGCTTTTTTTCCAAAATATCGGTCATTCGCATACAAACACCTCAGAATTTCGGTTTATTTAGCCGCGGTCAAGCGCCGCAGCCGTGCCGAGCGCAAGCTCCATCATCTGCGTAAAAGAGCTCTGCCGTTCCTCGGCGGTGGTTTCCTCGCCGGTCAGCAGATGATTGGATATGGTGCAGACGGCAAGCGCGTGCTTTCCCAGTCTCGCCGCGTTCATATACAGCGCGGCAGCCTCCATCTCCACTGCGAGCACGCCCATTTTCGCCCATTCGCGGGACGCCGTGGGATCGTCGTGATAAAACGTGTCCTCCGACAAAATGTTGCCGATATTCAAAACAAGTCCCAGCGACTGCGCCACGGTATCCGCCGTTTTGAGGAGCCGGTAGCTCGCCGTCGGCGCATAGGTGCCCTGAAGCTTGTACTGAGCGGCGAAATCGGAATTGGTGCAGGCGCCAAGCCCCGCGACGACATCGCGCAGATGCAGCTTCTCGGAGATCGCGCCCGCCGTTCCGATACGGATGATGTTGTCGACATCAAAAAATTTGTAGAGCTCGTAGCTGTAAATCGCCATAGAAGGCATTCCCATGCCGCTCGCCATGACGGAAACGCGCGTTCCCTTCCACGTTCCCGTATACCCTTGGATGCCGCGGATATCGTTGACCAGCACGGGATTTTCGAGATAAGTCTCGGCGATGAATTTTGAACGCAGCGGATCGCCCGGCATCAGCACGGTCTTTGCGAAATCCCCTTTTTCCGCCGCAATATGAGGTGTAGACATATTCCTTTTCCTTTCTTATCCGATTTGCATTTCGGATTTTTCAAGCTCCTTCACGAGCTTTACGATCCGGCTCGTTCCAAGCCTGTCCGCGCCGAGCGACAGCATCGCCTCCGCGTCCGCAAGCGAGGAAATCCCGCCGGCTGCCTTGATTTTCAGCGTCGGCGCGCGATGTATGGCGAAAAGCCGGATATCCTCTCTTGTCGCGCCGCCGGACGAAAAGCCGGTGCTCGTTTTGATATAATCCGCGCCGGAAGCGCCGACAAGCCCGCAGACCTTGATTTTTTCCTCCTCGGCGAGCAGACAGGTCTCGACGATCACCTTGAGAATTTTCCCTGTGCAGGCCGCTCTCACCGCTTTGATCTCGGAAAGCAGCTCGGCATATTTTTTATCCCTGAGCCATCCGATGTTGATGACCATGTCGATTTCGTCCGCGCCGTTTTCTATCGCGTTCCGTGCCTCGTAAACCTTGGAAGCGGTCGTATTGTAGCCGTTCGGAAAGCCGACGACCGTGCAAACCCGCATTTTATCCGTGACATAATCCCGCACCGACGCGACAAAGGCCGGCGGAATACAGACGGAAGCGGTGCGATACGCGATCGCCTCGTCGCAAAGAGCATATACCTCGGCCTGTGTGGCGACTGGAGAAAGCAGCGTGTGATCGACAGCGGAAAGAATCCTCCGGATATCCATAATGACAGCCCCTTTCATCATTTTAAACGAAAAATTTTGTATCGCATACAATTTTTTCCGTCAATTATTATATCCCGATTCCGATATGATGTCAACCGAAATACAGGAAAAATGCGGAAATCACGGAATTTCGTATTTGTCGAATGAAAATTTTATTTTTTGCAAAAATATGGTTGACAAACCCGTCGGAACGTGATATGATAAATGGGCAGGCAACCGAATTACGCCGGAATGGCGGAACAGGCAGACGCCCGGGACTTAAAATCCCGTGGGACTTATATCCCGTACCGGTTCGATCCCGGTTTCCGGCACCAAGATATCGCGGGGTGGAGCAGCCTGGTAGCTCGTCGGGCTCATAACCCGAAGGTCGTGTGGTTCAAATCCCGCCCCCGCAACCAAACAAATCATGCCGAACACAAAAGTGTTCGGCATGGTTTTTAGAAATGATCTTACGGAATGAACATGCAATTCTCACAAAAAAAGCGACGGATTTTTACCGTCGCTTTTTTCGGCTTTCATTTTTTGAATCGGGAGAAGAATCCCTGCTTCTCATATGGCACGGCACTGATGGACAACACTTTGTATCCCGTCTGCTCCACCTCCGCGCGCAGCCGGTCCGTATCCACCGTATCCTCGGCGATCACCTCGGATTGTCCTTTTGAATAAGAAGAGCTCGTCTTCTTCACGCCGTCCACGCGCCGCAGCGCGTCGTTGACATGTGCCTCGCACATGCCGCAGGCCATTCCGTCGATTTTCATTACGATCTTCAGCATAAAATTACCTCCTCATTCTCTGCCTTTAAGGGCTTCTACCATATCGATTTTGCGGTTTTTTCTCGCAATAAAGAAATTCACA
>URZF01000110.1 GCA_900552255.1 uncultured Eubacteriales bacterium
GTTTGAGATAATCCAAAAAATCGAGGGAGGTGCAGGATATGGCAAAATGTATGTACTGCGGAAAGGGCGTTACGTTCGGCAACAACGTTTCCCACTCCAACCGCAAAACCAGCAGAACCTGGAAGCCCAACATCAGAAAGGTCAGTGCCGTTGTGGACGGAACCCATAAGACCGTCACGGTCTGCTCACGTTGTCTGCGTGCAGGCAAGGTAGAAAGAGCCTGATTTCAGAGTTTGAGGTCGCATGTCGAGTCCTTTCCGAAAGGAAAGGACTTTTGCATTTTTGGATATTGGCTTGTTTGAATGAATAGGAGGGAGCGCTTGGCATGGGCCGGTATTATTTCATCAATGAAAATCTGCCGGCTTCGATGGTTTCGGCGCTGTCCGAATACGGCTGCTGTGTGAGACTGCCGGCTTTCCCGAAGCTTTCCGAGCCTGTCCTGCGGCATCCCGATATGCTGATTGCGGAGGTGGACGGCCGCCTGATCGTTCATCGGCATTATATAAAAGGAAGAAAAGTCTTGGATACGCTCGGTATCCCGTATCTGTTATCGGAGGAGGATCCGGGAAATGAATACCCGCGGGATATCACGCTGAACTGCTTTTCAGCGGGCGGCTTTTTCTTTGCCAATCAGAAGTATGTGTCGCGGACGGCTTTGCATACAGCGAAAAAGACCGGACTTACGCCCGTCCATGTGAAGCAGGGCTATGCGAAATGCGCCTGTGTTATCGCACATGACGCGGTCGCAACGGCGGATTCGGGGATTTACGCGGCGGCTCTGCGGTACGGACTTCCCGCCTTGAGGCTGAATCCCGGCGGAATCGGGATCGAGCGGTACGATACCGGCTTTATCGGCGGCGCGTGCGGTCTTGTTGACCGGGACACGCTCGGCTTTTTTGGAAATGTGGAGGAGTACGGCCGGTATGATGCGCTCCGCGCTTTTTTTGAACCGCTGGGCGTTCGGCTTTTGAGCCTTGGAGGGGAGGCGCTGTTCGATTACGGCGGCATGGTCACGGTGGAGATCCCGTAAGGAAAGGGTATACTGCTTGCCGGCGCTCAAAAAGCAATCCATAGGGGAAAGCCCCCGAAAAAGAATTTCTTTTTCAGGGGCTTATGATTTTGGGAACGGATCACAGCTCCGTCACATCGTTTTCCCATTCGTCGGAGATCGCTTTGTAGGCTCTCGTATATTCTTTGAATATGCTGCGGATTTCAAGCAGATGCTCCATGGTGTCCGCCTCAAAGATCAGGACGAGCTCCGGCAGGTTGGACGATGCGCGGACAAGTCCCCAGCCGTGCTCGAACTGAACCCGCGCGCCGTTGATATCGCATACGCGGCCGGGATAGGCGGCTTTCAGCTTTTCGACGAGCTCCTCCACGATGCCGTATTTCACAGTGTCGTCGCAGTGCGCCTTGATCTCGGGCGATACGACGTAATGCGGGAACGAATCTATGATCTCGGAGACGGTTTCCTCTTTGTGAGAAAGAAATTCCACAAGCTTGGCCGCGACGAATACGGCGTCGTCGAAGCCGTACCAGTCGTCGCCGGAGATGAATATATGTCCGCTGCGTTCGCCGGCAAGCTCCGCATCCAGCTCATGGAGCTTGGATTTGATATAGGAATGCCCGGTTTTCCACATGACGGGATGTCCGCCGTTCTGCTCGATGACGTCGATAAGCGCCTTGGAGCATTTGACGTCGAATACGACCGTGGCGCCGGGCTTCTTTTCGAGAAGCTGCTTGGCGATGAGCGCGAGGACCATATCGCTCCAAATGTTCTGGCCTTTTTCGTCGATGACGCCGATGCGGTCGCCGTCGCCGTCGAAGGAAAGCCCGATATCCGCGTGGATATACGGATGGAGCACCATGTCGTGCAGGCGCTTTCTGCCGGCGACATCCGAGGGATTCGGGAAATAATGCGGATAGGAGGTATCGGGGTCGCAGTTGAGCTGGAACGTCATGCAGCCCAGTCTCTGGAATACCTCGTAGATAAAGACGCCCGCGCCGCCGTTGGCGGCGTCGAGCACGACGCGCAGCTTTTTCGGCCCCATGTGGATTCTCGAAACGATGTCGTCAATGTAGGCGTCGCGCACGTCGACCTCCGTATAGACGCCCGTATGGGCGCTTTCCGTCGGCTGGTCGAGCAGGGAAAAGACCTCCTTGATATCGTCCGGCTCCAAGGTCTTGGAATAGCCGTTGGCGAGCTTAAAGCCGGACCAGCCGTCCGGATTGTGGCTTGCCGTGATCATGACCGCGCCCTCGCATTTCAGGTGATACTGCGCGAAATAGGCGAGCGGAGAGAGGGCGAGCCCGATGTAAAATACGTCGATGCCTTCCTCCAAAAGCGCGTCGACGGCGGATTTTGCAAACGCCGGAGAGCAGGAGCGGTTGTCGTAGCCGACGACCGCGCGCATGATCTTTCTGCGGCGCAGATATTTGGAATATGCTTTTACGATCCTGTATACGTTTTCGGGGCAAAGCTCCTCGTCGCATACTCTTCCGCGGATGTCGTATTCGCGGAACATGCTGCGGAAGGCCTCCGGATATTTGGTATCTGTTATCATTTTTTACTCCTCCATGCCGTCTGCCGGACGGCGAAAAATTTCTGCGGAGCCGGGAGCTCCGCGGTGTGCGGAGACGAACCGCTGTCCTTTCGCACACATTATAGTATATGAAAAAGCGTTACGCCTCGTCCCAGTTGTGCCAGACGTTCACGATGTCCTCGTTTTCTTCAAGGTTTTCCAGCAGCAGAGCCATGTGCTTGATATCATCCTCGTTTGTCAGGGTGACATAGGTGGACGGAACCTTTTCGATTTCCGAGGAAAGGAACGCATAGCCCTTTTTGGAGAGATCGTCCGCGACGGCGGAGAGATCGTCCGGCTCGCAGTAGATTTCGTAAACGTTATCCTCCTCGACAAAATCCGCGGCGCCCGCTTCGAGCGCTTCCTCCATGAGCTTGTCGCCGTCGACGACGCGGTCGCCCCATTCGTCGAGCGCGGATATCGCGATGACGCCCTTGGTGGAGAACAGGAAGCCGACGCAGCCGACCTGCCCGAGGTTGCCGCCGAATTTGTCGAAATAGTGGCGCACGTCGCCCGCCGTGCGGTTTCGGTTATCCGTCGCTGCCTCGACGATGACCGCTACGCCGGAGGGGCCGTAGCCCTCGTAGGTGATTTCCTCATAGTCCACGGCGTCCGAGCCGGAGGCCTTTTTGATGATGCGCTCGATGTTGTCGTTCGGAACGTTGTTGGATTTCGCCTTCTGAATCAGGTCGCGCAGCTTGCCGTTGGAATTCGGGTCTGCGCCGCCCTCCTTGACGGCGATGGCGATTTCCTTTCCGATCTTTGTGAAGACCTTGGCGCGCTGCGCGTCGGTCTTCTCTTTTTTATGCATAATATTTTTCCACTTGCTGTGTCCGGACATACAAAACTCCTTATAAAAAGTATTTCGAATCTATATTTTATCGGGATGCTTCATGCAGATAAGCTCCAGCGCGCGTCCGAGAATATCGTGTACGCCGCGCGTGAGCGTCAGGCGGAATGCACGGAGGTCTTTATCCTCGCAGGAAACGATGGGGCACTCCTGATAGAAGCGGTTGAAGGCGTTGCAGACATCGATGATATAGCGCGTGACAACGGACGGCTCCATATCGGCGATCGCCGCCGCGGTCTTTTCCGGGAACTGTGCGAGCGTCTTGATGAGCTCCCTTTCGGTCGGCTCAAGCGAGGCGACTTCGGTCTGTACGGCGAACCCGCCGGCTTTTTCAAGGATGCTGTTCGTTCTCGCATAGGTGTACTGGGCATAAGGACCGGTATTGCCGTTGAAGTCGAGCGCGTCGTCCATGATAAAATTGATGTCCCGCATACGGTTGCCGAAGAGGTAATAGAAGATGACGGCGCCGATGCCGACCGCCTCGGCCGTTTCGTCCTTGTTTTCAAGCGACGGATTCTTTTCCTCGATGATGCCGCGGCATTTTTCGGCGGCGGCCGCAAACAGATCGCGCAGGAGGATGACGTTGCCGGTTCGCGTGGCGAGCTTTTCGCCGCCGATGCTGACCGTGCCGTAGGGCACATGGATGAGCTTATCTGCAAAATCGTAGCCCATCAGCTCCACGACCTTGAACCACTGGGCAAAATGGAGCGACTGACCGGCGGAGGTGACATAAATGCACTTGTCGAAATCATAGGTGCGCTTGCGGTAGACCGCCGCGGCGATATCGCGCGCCGGATACAGCGTCGAGCCGTCGGATTTGAGGATCAGGCACGGTGGCATGTTGTAGGCCGAGAGATCGACGAGCGATGCGCCGTTATCCAGCTTCAAAAGCCCCTTTTCCCGCAGAAGCTCCACCTGCTCCGGCATTTTGTCGGTGTAGAACGCCTCGCCGTTGTAGCTGTCGAAGGTGATGCCGAGCTGACGATACGTTTTTTCATATTCCGCGAGACTGATCTCCTTGAACCATTTCCAAAGCTCGAGATTTTCCTTGTCGCCGTGCTCGAGCTTTGTAAATTCCGCACGGGAGGCATCCGCAAGGGCGGTTGTGCCCGCTTCTTCCTCCGCTTTGATCTCGTTGTTTATGCGCACATAAAGCGCGACAAGCTCGTCGACGCCGCCTTTTTCGACCTGCTCCCTGTCGCCCCACTTGCGATAGGCGACAATGAGCTTCCCGAACTGCGTTCCCCAGTCTCCGAGATGGTTGATGCCCACACAGGTGTAGCCCGCGTATTCATGGAGCAGCTTTAACGAGTGGCCGATGACGGTCGTGCCGAGATGTCCGATGTGAAACGGCTTTGCCACGTTCGGAGAGGAGTAATCGAGCACGACGGTTTTTCCTTTTCCGAAATCGTGCGCGCCGAAATCGCGTCTTTTTTCGGCGATTTCCCTCAGAACGGTTCCGGAGAGATAGGCGTCGTCGATGCGGAAATTCAGATATCCGCCGCTGCACGTCACCTCCGATATCCCTTTCGGCGGGAAAAGGGACAGGCGCTCGTAAAGCGCCGCCGCGATGGCGGACGGACCCATTCGCAGCGCACGGCTGAGCCGAAAGCACGGGAAAGCGAGATCTCCCATCGAGGTATCGGGCGGGACCTCCAGCACGGACGCGATCTCGTCGGGAGAAAGCGCGCCGGCGCCGTTCCCTATATCCGCGATGCTGCCGGATATGGCCTCGGCAATATTTTGTTTCAGCTTGTCCATAGCAGATAGCTCCTTTTTGCGGATTTTTCCGGCATTTGACCGCGCTCGTGCGGAAAAACACCGCTTATGAAAAATAATACACTCTAATATACAACAAAAAGCGGGGCGGAGAAACAAAAAAATATAAATTTGCGAAAAAAAGAGCGGAAATGCTTGCTTTTTCAGCTGGATATGTCATTTCGCC
>URZF01000111.1 GCA_900552255.1 uncultured Eubacteriales bacterium
ACTCTCTCAGACGCGCGTCTTTCGGATTTTCAAAAAATTCAGCCGGAGGCGCTTCCTCCTTGATATTTCCCTCATCGACGAACAGCATGCGCGTCCCGACCTCGCGGGCAAAGCTCATTTCATGCGTGACGATGACCATCGTCATTCCATCGCCGGCAAGCTTTCGGATGAGATCGAGCACCTCCCCGACCATTTCCGGATCGAGCGCGGAGGTCGGTTCGTCAAACAGCATCACCTCGGGATTCATCGCCAAGGCGCGGATGATCGCGATCCGCTGCTTCTGTCCGCCGGAAAGCTTGCTCGGATATTCGTCCTTTTTATCATATAAGCCGATTCGGTTCAAAAGCTCCGAGCCCGCTTCTGTCGCTTCCTCCTTTGTTTGGATTTTAAGCTGTGTCGGGGCAAGCGTCAGATTCTGCATGACCGTCAGATTGTTGAACAGGTTGAAATGCTGAAAGACCATCCCCATCTTACGGCGCGCCATGTTGATATCAAGATAGTTTTCGGCATAAATCTTCTTCATAAGCGCCGTATATTCTTTGCCCTCATGCTTTTTTAAGAGATCCTCCGCCTTGATCTTCCGAATCGCTTCCGCGTCCGTCTCCATATCCGAGCCTGCGGGATTTTCCGCTTTCACGGCGGCAAGCACCTCTCCATAAGTGCGGGACGCGCGAATCACGTCGAAATGCAGATACGGATCGGGTTCGGTCACGAGCTTTCCGTCGAGCCAGATTTCGCCGTAGGTCGGCGTTTCCAACAGATTCATGCAGCGCAGAAGCGTGGATTTGCCGCTGCCGGACGGACCGATGATAACGACGCGCTCTCCCTTTTCGATTTCACAGGAAACGCCGCGCAGCACGGACACGTCGCCGAAATTCTTATAAATATTGTTAACGCTTATCACCGGAACGCAGCCTCCTTTCGATTTTCTTTACCACAAAAGTGAGCGCATATACGATCACAAGATAGAAAAGCGCCGCCACCATCATCGGCGCGATATAGCTCGCGAGATTGTGCCCGCTGCCGATATTCTGCGCCGCGGCGGTCAGATCGAACATGCCGATCATACTCACGATCGACGTCTCCTTGATCAGTGCGATCAGCTCGTTTCCGATCGCGGGAATGACGTTTTTGATCGCCTGCGGAATGATCACCTTTCGCATCGTGATCCCCTGCGTAAGTCCCAGCGCGCGGCCGGCCTCCGTCTGCCCGATATCGACCGAGAGGATCCCCGCGCGGATATTCTCCGCCACATAAGCGCCGGAATTGATGCCGAAAGCGAGAATCGCCGTGATCCACTGAGGAAATCCGCGGATGGCGAAAATGACAAACGCCATGATAAAAAGCTGGACCGCCATCGGCGTGCCGCGAATGACGATGATATACAGATTGCAGATCGCATGCGGAAGCTTCATCCAGCCGCTTTTTTGATTGGAAAGCTTCACAAGGGCGACGAGCGTGCCGAGAAAAAGTCCGATGATCGCGGCGCCGACGGAAATCAGAAGCGTCAGCCGCAGGCCTTCGAGCAGCGCCGAAAAATATTTCTCATTGGTAAAGCATTGCGCGACATCACTAAAAAATTTCATTCCCGTTCCATTCCTTTCAATGCTTTCAACATGGATAGGAACTGCATATCTCCATGCAGTTCCTATCTCCCGTATATTTCTCAGAATGATTTTATTCGATGCCCATATGCTGCTTGACCAGCTTTTCAATGCCGTCCGAGCCCAGCTCCGCCAAAACCTCGTTGATGGCGTCGAGAAGTTCCGTATTGCCCTTGGTCACGCAGATCGCATAGGATTCCTCGGTGGGACTCGGCGCCTCGCCGTCGGAGCCGGCATAGTAAAGCGCCGCGCATTC
This sequence comes from uncultured Eubacteriales bacterium, assembly GCA_900552255.1. Classification (GTDB taxonomy): domain Bacteria; phylum Bacillota; class Clostridia; order Oscillospirales; family CAG-272; genus QALR01. The sequence goes on from URZF01000111.1 coordinate 1,861, forward strand.
AAAGCCGCTGTTCTTATCGACGATATAGGATGCGGGAAGCTGGTCAACGACAACGACGTCCACCTGATTGGCCTTGACCGCGTCCGCCGCAAGCTGCGCGCTGTCAAACCGGGAAAGAGAGGCTCCCGTGCCGAGCAGAACGCCGTTATAGCCGTAGTCCTCGTCGTCCTCCGTCGCATTGATCTCTCCATCGACATAAATGTCGCCCGTGGTATCCCGCTGAACGCCGATCTTTTTGCCGGCAAGGCTGTCCCAAAGGATATAATCGATGTCGCCGTCCGTTCCGTCGGTCGTCATGGTACCGGTCTTATAGATGACATACTGAACGGAGGTAAAATATGTATCGGAAAAATCCACCTTTTCCTTGCGCTCATCCGTGACGGTGATTCCCGCCGCGCCGACATCGCAAATTTTACCGGCTGCCACGTTATCGATAATGACGGAAAAAGATTTGTTGTCAAATTCGACCTTTTTGCCGAGCTTCTCGCCGACCTTGTTCATGATATCGACGTCGACGCCGACGATAGTCGTGCCGTCATAATACTCAAACGGAGCGAAATATGCGTTCGTCTGCACGATGATCGTGTCCTTTTTTCCGCAGCCCGCCATCAAAAGACAGCCGGCGGCAAGCATCGCCGCAAGCATGATGGAAATGATCTTTTTCATTTTGAAATTCCTCCAAAGAAGTTTTTGAATTTTTATGCTGTGATTATACAACAGATTTTCCGATTTGTCAAGCATTTTTTGAAAATTTATTCATATTTTTTGAATAAATTTTCATTTTCATGCACCGGAATGAAATTTTATTCATTTTCCTTCAAAAGCTCCGCCACATGGTCGACCGTTCCCGCCCCGAGGATCATCACGGTGTCGCCGGGACGCGCATCCCGGCGGATCGTCTCAGCCGCCTGCGAATAGGAGGCTATGTATCCGGCGTTCGGCGTGGCGGCGGCGAGCTTTTCGGAGGATACGCCGTAAACATTCTCTTCCCTTGCTGCATAAATATCCAAAAAATATACAGCATCCGCTTCCTCAAAGCAGCGGGTAAAGCCGTCCCAAAGCGCCGCCGTGCGCGAATATGTATGCGGCTCAAAAAAGCAGAGCAGACGGCCGTGCGCCATACTCTTCGCCGCGCGCAGCGTCGCCGCAATCTCGCGCGGATGATGCGCGTAATCGATGTAAACCCGCGCGCCGTTCACCGTGCATTTGTATTCAAAGCGGCGGCGAAGTCCCTCAAAGGTGGCAAGAGACGACGCGATATCCGCCGCAGATATCCCAAGTCTATCTCCGACGGCCGCCGCGGCAAGCGCATTATATATATTATGGTAGCCGTATACGGCAAGGTCGATATGCGCGAGGATTTCGTCCCCTTTCCGAATATCGAAGGACGGGCGTCCCTCCGATATCACAATGTTCTCCGCCGTATAGTCCGCCGCGTTTTTGATGCCGAAGGTGACAAGAACGGGAATATCCGTGAGCGATTCCCTTATATTGTCGTCGTCGGCATTTGCCACGGTGAACGGCAGCGCATTCTGCGATTCAAACGGGAGACGCGCGTATTTTGCAAAGGATTTTTCGATTTGTCCGATTCCGCCGGAAAAATAGTCCGTGTGATCTACGTCGATATCCAAAACGACGGAAACCGTCGGATAAAAGCAGAGGAACGAGTCCTTATATTCGCATGCTTCAAAAATAAAGTAGTCGCGGCCGCCGATGGTATACGCCCCGCCCATCTCATTGGTCTCCGCGCCGGAGAGCACAGTCGGCCGCCTGTCCGCGGCAAGGAACATGTGCGCCATCATCGAGGTGGCGGTCGATTTGCCGTGCATACCGGAAATTCCGATGCGATGCGTATAATCCTTCATGATATAGCCGAGCAGGTCCGCACGGTAGATGGCGGGGATCCCCTGCGCCGCCGCCGCGGCAAGCTCCGGATTTTCCATCGAGACGGCGCCCGTATATACGACCGCGTCACAGCCGCCGATATTATCCGCACGGTGCTCGTAAACGACAGGGATCCCCGCGCGCTCGAGCCGTTCGGTCATCGGAGAGCGAACCCTGTCTGAGCCACGGACGTCATAGCCCCGCTCGAGGCAGACAAAAGCAAGGCTCGACATGCTGATGCCGCCGATCCCCACGAAAAAAATACGCTTTGCAGTTTGCATCACAAGGTTGATAGAATCATTCATAGAAAAGCTCCGTTCCAAAATCATATCGGCAAGAAAAATGACGGCGCCTCAGCCTCTCCGGCGAAGCACTCTCAAGGCACGGCTGCCGCATTTTCCCCGCCGTTTCAAGATAAATTTGATATCCGCCGCATTTTGCGACGAAAAAGTCCGTTTTTCCGTGTAAAGTTAAAAATCTTCTTACTTTGCGGCTAAAAACTATTCACAATTCTGCGATACAATAGAGACACAGACGATGAATAAATTCCTGCAAGGAGGCTAATAACATGCAAATCACAGATGTAAGAGTAAGAAAGGTTTTTGATGAGGGCCCTATGAAGGCGATCGTTTCGGTCACGTTCGACAACGAGCTTGCCCTTCACGACGTCAAGGTCATCAATGCACGCGATAAATATTTTGTTGTCATGCCGAGCAGAAAGAATCCGGACGGCACCTACAGAGATATCGTGCATCCCATCAATGCCGCATCGCGGAGCATGCTTGAAACCGCGGTCATCGACGCCTATTTTGAGCGGCTGAAAGAAATCGAAGAGAATCCCGAAACCGCGGCCGTCTCCACATCCACGCAAGATCACGAATAAATAAACAAGTTAAAACCTCACGCCCGTGAGGTTTTACTTTTCTTTCATCAGTATCCGAATTTTCCCGTCATACTGTCGTCGTCCTCGATCCATGCGGAAACGTCGTAGACCGTAAACGTATCCGGCGTTTCTCTGACGATCACCTCACGGATCCCTGCGTTGATCACAAGCTTCTTGCACATCATACACGAGCAGACACCGCCGACGATCCCGCCCGTTTTCGGATCCTCGCACGCCATATACAGCGTGGAGCCGAGCATCTTGTCGCGGTCGGCCGCGATGATAGCGTTTGCCTCGGCGTGGACGGAACGGCACATCTCATACCGCTCGCCGCGCGGGATCCCCAGTTCGTCCCGCTTGCAGTAGCCCATATCCGAACAATTCTTCCTGCCCCGAGGCGCGCCGTTGTAGCCCGTCGATATTATTATATCGTTTTTGACGATGATTGCCCCATAATGCTTGCGCAAACAGGTGCTTCTCTTTGACACCGTTTCGGCGATGTCCAAATAATAATTGATTTTGTCCGGTCTTGGCATAGTCTGATTCCTCTCCGCCGGCCATTACGGCAGCTATATAAAAATATAAGTTTGTCCGAGCTTCGGGAGGCTTGTCCGCAAAACGGAAAGCCTCTGCGCCGTTCTACGGAAAACCAAAGCCAATCCCTTATTTTCCGAAACGGATATCCGTAAAAGCCGGAAGATTCGCGGCAGCCGTCAATTCCTCCGGCTTTTCTTA
>URZF01000112.1 GCA_900552255.1 uncultured Eubacteriales bacterium
CAGACGATGAGTCCCGCCGCGGTCGGTATCAGGAACCCGCAGGAATAGAAGAACGAAACACTCGAGACCCGCCCCCCGGCGAGCGCCCGCATATATGAAAGCTGCGCCAGAACGGTGAATACCGCGTAAAGCAGTCCGAGCGCCAGCGTAAACACCCATGTGTCGGAAAAAATCAGAACCGGTATCAGAATCGCGATGCAGACGACAGCGGTGATGATTCTTTTGAGCATAGTCTATATTCCTCCGTATCTTCTGTTTCTATGATAGAATCTGTCGATGATGTCGTCGACCTCTCCGGTAGTAAAATCCGGCCACAGGGTGTCGGTAAAAAACAGCTCGGCATAGGCGGACTGCCAAAGAAGAAAATTGGACAAGCGCATTTCTCCGCCGGTGCGGACAATGAGATCCGGAGGCGGCACGACGCCCGAATAGATGGTATCGGTGATGTCCTGTTCCGACAGCGTCCTCTTGCCGCGGCGAATGAGAGAATTGACGGCGTCTACGATTTCTCCCCTTCCGCCATAGTTTATGGCAACACAAAGAATTTTAGAACGCGAGGCGGTCAGATGCTCCACCTCGGCCATTTCCCTTTTCATGCTATCGTCGAATACATCCCGGTTGCCGATAAACAGTACGCGCACATCATTTTTCTCAAAATCCCGCTCGGCCTCCTTGATATAGTCGCGAAAAAGCTTCATGATAGTATCGACTTCATTTTGCGGGCGTTTCCAATTTTCCGTGGAAAACGCATACACGGTAACGCAGTCGATCCCTCTTTCCGAACAGTGACGTATGATTTCCCTGAATTTCTTTGCGCCTGCCGAATGACCGTATTCGCGCGGCATAAGCCGCTTTTTTGCCCACCTGCCGTTGCCGTCCATGATAAAAGCGATATGGCGTATTCCGTTCCGTCTTTTTCATTTTGTGAAATGCCCATATAGACTCCGATTCCTGAAAATTTTCAAGTCTTATCAAAAATCAACCGCCTTTTTCAAGGCGGTTGGCATGATGGCTTCAACGTCAAATCTCCATGATTTCTTTTACCTTGCCCGCTGTTACCGCATCTACTTTCTTCACATAGGAATCGGTAAGCTCCTGAACCTGTTTTTCGGAGGCTTTCTGCTCGTCCTCGGTCATTTCGGAATTCTTCTTCATGGCCTTGCATTTGTCATTCGCATCGCGGCGGATGTTTCGAATGGCGACCTTGATTTCCTCGCCCTTGGATTCTACCTCTTTCTTTTTCTGCTTACGGGTTTCCTCCGTCATCGGCGGAAATGCGAGCCGGATCGATTTACCGTCGTTCTGCGGGTTGATTCCGAGGTCGCTTTCATTGATCGCTTTTTCGATGGAGCGAAGCGTCGTCGCATCCCACGGCGTGATCATGAGCGTTCTCGGATCGGTCGCTTTGACCTCCGCCATTTGAGAAATCTGCGTGGGAGAGCCGTAATAATCGACCATGATCTTGTTCAAAACCACCGGGGTCGCTCTTCCAAGGCGAATGGAATCGAGCTCGGATTCATAGGAAGAGATTGCTTTCTGCATTTTGCTTTCAAATTCTTTTACGTCAAGTTTCATTTTCTTGTACCTCCTACAATCGTACCGATTTTCTCACCGGTAACGGCTTTTATAATATTTTCCGGATCATCCAGTCCGAAAAGCAGAATCGGAATATGGTTTTCCATGCTGAACGAGGTCGCCGTAAAATCCAAAACCCGCAGTCCTTCGCGAAGGATATCGATATATTCGATGCTGTCGATTTTCTTTGCCTCCGGATCCAGCTTCGGATCCGCCGTGTAGACGCCGTCGACATTTTTGGCGAGAAGGACGATGTCAGCTCCGATCTCGGCCGCTCTGAGCACCGCCGCGGTATCCGTTGAAAAATACGGGCTTCCGATGCCGCATCCGAAAATCACGACACGCCCCTTTTTCAGATGAGAGATCGCTTTGTTGCGGATATACGGCTCCGCGCACTCTCTCATTTCAATCGCCGTCATGACACGGGTTTCGGTTCCGAGCTTCTCAAACGTATCCTGAAGCGCGAGGCAGTTGATAACGGTCGCGAGCATTCCCATGTGGTCGGCGCGCGTTCTGTCCATTCCCGCGCCCTGTCTGCCGCGCCAGATATTGCCCGCGCCGACGACGATGCTGACCTGCGTTCCCATGTCCACGCATGTTTTGATAACGGTGCATACCTTTTCCAAAAAAGCATAATTGAGAATCCCCTCGGCGCCTGCGGAAAGCGCCTCGCCGGACAGCTTGATGAGCACCCTCTTATATAACGGCTTTTTCTCCTCCATAAAGTCCTCCTGCGTCTCTATATATTCATTCACATAATATATTACCTTAAAATGTCGGATTTGTAAATATATTTTCCGAAATTCAATTTTTGAATTTACATAGAGAGGCCAAAAGCCGTAATATGTCGTCATTCGACGGATTTCAAGGATTCCGTCATGCTGATTTTGTCGAGCTTGGGCTTCATGGCGAAGCTTGCAATGATGGAAAAGGCAAAGGTGAGAAGGAATGCGAAAAGATAGCTCCATACCGATACGGACCTTCCGAACATCACAATGTCGATTTCAGCGGTTGTGATGACAAATGCCGTGAGCAGCCGTCCGCCGAGGAGTCCAAACGCGGAGCCGATCAAGGTCAGAACGATATTTTCACGGAAAATATACATGGATACTTCCCTGTCGCGGAAGCCGAGCACCTTGAGTGTGGCGATTTCCCGGATTCGTTCGGATATGTTGATGTTGGTCAGATTGTAAAGCACGACGAATGCGAGCGCGCCGGCGGAGATGATGAGGACCAGCACAACGGAATTCAAAATCCCCATGATGCCGGAAAATGTTTCCATGATCGTAGAAGAACGCGTCAAGGAGAGAATGTTGTCGTTCTCAAGAACGGCGGAAACCAGCGCATCCTCGTCCGGAACGTCATAACGCAGCATCAGACAGTTCGGCGAAGGCTCCTCGCCGATATATGTGCGATAGGCGTTCCCCGACATGTAAACATAATGGTAAACGTAATTTTCCGTTATCGCCGTCACCGGGACCCGGACGGTTCGTTCATCCGAAATCTTGACGGTTATAGTATCTCCCTGCGAGATACCAAGCAAAGAGGCCAGCTTTTCCGTGATGACGGCGCCGTCGTCATTCAAAGAAAGCGATTCATGTCCGCGCCTTGTCCGGAAAGTGATCATTTCGGAAAGCACCGCCGAATCCTCCGCCGTCAAGAGATTGATCTCGATTTCGCTTTCTCCATTCAAGGCGGAATAGGTTTTCTGCATGACCATCGTGCTGCCGTATTCTTTGTCAAAGGAAGCGACCGTGCTGTTGATACGGGAAATGCTTTCGCTGTCGCCTGCATCGTCCAGTACGACAAGGGCATCATAATGCCACAGATCGTTGTATTGCAGTCCGACGATGTCGCTGATGGAGTCTTTCAGTCCAAATCCGGTCAGAATCAGGGCTGTGCAGCCGGCGATTCCGATCGACGTCATCAGCATGCGCTTTTTATACCGGAAAATATTTCTTGCAGAAACCTTTCCGGTGAAATTCAGCATGTTCCACAAGGTCGGGATTTTTTCGATCCAAACCTTTTTGCCCTTAGGCGGCGTTCCGGGACGCATCAGCCTCGACGGAAGCTCTCTCGCATAAGCCTTTACGGTGAACCATACCGTAACGGCGATACAGACGACTGCGGCCAAAACGCTTGGAATGGCGATGCTCCAAACGAACGGCGTCGGCGAATAGGGTATCTGATATAAGATACTGTATGCGTTCATGATGACCTTGGGCAGCAGAACAAAGCCGATGATAACGCCGACCACGGCGCCGCCGACCGTCGCGGTCAGCGCATACAGCATATATTTTTTTACGACGGCGGCATTGCGATAGCCCAGAGCCTTGATAGTACCGATCTGTGTGCGGTCGTCCTCTACCATTCTCGCCATCGTGGTGAGAGAAACCAGCATGGCGACAAGGAGAAAGAAAACCGGAAATATTTTTGCGATATTGTCCATTCGCTCGGCATTCTGTCCATATTCGGTATAGGCTGGATTGGCATCTCTGCCGAACACATAGTATTCCGGCTCCTTCAGTTCGGCGATGGCCTCCTCCGCTTCGGCGATCTTTTCTTCCGCGTCTGCGATTTCCGCATCTGCCTTTTCCACCTCAGCGAGAAACTTTTCATTCTCCTCATTGTATTTCGCAAGATTTTCCTCATATTCGGCAAGGCCTTCACTGTAATCCACCTCGGCTTCGGCGATTTCTCTCTCCGCCTCGGCAAACTGCTCCTCCGCTTCCGCCTTTCTGATCGGCAGCTCATGGCGTGCGCGATTGAATTCCATGATGGCATCGTCAAGTTCCTGTCTCGCATTTGTAAGCTGCCTATACGACTTATCAAGCGTCACCTTCGCCGCGGCAAGCTGAGCGGAAAGCGTCTCATATTGAGCCTTGGCAGCGACGACACGCGGATCGTCCTCGCCGTAGATCGCCGTCATTGCGGCGATCGCTTCCTTCAACTGGTCTGCCGCCGCGACGCCTGCCTCATACTCCGCGGCGCCTTCTTCATATTTTTCCATTCCCTTTCGGTAGGAATACTCATAATCCGCAATGGTGTTCTGCGCTTCTTTGATTTGAGCTTCGGCGTCGGCGATTTCCTTTTCGTATTCCGCTCTTTTTTCCGAGAGTTCGGTTTTGCCGTCCGTGATTTTTTGCTCGGCGTCTTTCAGCTTTTCCTCGGCTTCCTCCAGCTTGATTTTTGCGTCGTACAGCTTGAGCCTGGCGTCGGAAACCTCCGTATCATAGCGGGCCTGCGCGTCGGCAAGCTCGGCTTTCGCGCGTTCCAGCTCTTCCTCGGCATCCGCTTTAATTTCCTGCAAGCGGATAAAGGTCCGTCCGCCCAGTCTGCATCCACGGCGGAACACGCCGAACGGGCGGTGAGTGCAATCCGGGCACTCTTGCGCCTGCGGGCACGGAGTTTCCAGCAGCAGTTACTCTCCGCACGGCGAGTGGTGGCCTGTGCGAGCTCTGCGAGCACTGCAACACCTTTCGAGCCGTGGGTGTATGCTTCCCAGTAGCACGATGAGAGTCCGAGACGGGAGTCTCGGCGACTCTTTTCGTCGTTTTCTCGTCGGTGAGAAAACGACATATCTTTCTCCTTTATCAAAGGAGAAACGTGTTCTTTTCTTTGCGAAAAGAAAAGAACGAAAAGAAACCGCGAACGTACCGTTCGATCGTTTGTGCGAGCCGGGAACTTCTCCTGTCGGCTCCC
>URZF01000113.1 GCA_900552255.1 uncultured Eubacteriales bacterium
GAAAATTTTCACCTGACCATTGATCCCTCCAGCCGGGCCGGCGATCTGACCATCGGCAACCAGCAGATGATCGAGATGCACCTCCGTCGGAAAAGCCGATAAAGTCCGGAAGCGTACAGGACGCATCAAAATAATTCAGATATTTATATTTGACCGATTCCCCGCTCAGCCTGTTCATGGTATCCTTGGTAAAGCCATATGACGACGTGCCCTGATAAGACAGCATATATAAAATGCAGACGCAGACAAGCATGACGAGAAGAACCGCCAAAATTACGGTTTTCACGATCTCCCATATTCTTGCAGAATCCCGCATAGCGCCTCCTTATGCCTTCCGGTCATCTCCGTTTTCCAGCGAGGAATGATACGGCAGAAGCACGAACACGCTCGTGCCGCGTCCCGGCTCGCTGTCCACGCGGATCTCCCCTCCGTGCGCGTCTATGATCTCCTTGGCGATCGCAAGGCCGAGTCCGGTGCCGCCCGCGTCGGAGGTCCGCGCTTTTTCGACACGATAGAAGCGTTCAAACAGCCGCGGCACGTCCTCCGCAGGAATCCCGATCCCGGTATCGGAGATGCGCACGGCCACCCCTCCCGCGGCCGGAGCCGCCGAAAGATCGACATGTCCGCCGTCCGGCGTATATTTCATCGCATTGGAAAGGATATTGATCAGCACCTGCTGAAGCTTCTCCCGGTCCCCCGTGATATCCGGCATGACAGCCGGATATTTTCTGGTAAATTCATGAGAATGATTTTTCGCTTCAACGCTCATCACGTCGTAAAGATGATCCAAAAATGCGGCCGGCGAAAACGTCTCGATCTTCCACGCGATCCGCTTGTTGTCGAGCCTCGAAAGCACGAGCAGGTCGGATACGATGCGCGTCATCCTGTCGCACTCCTCGACCGCCATGCGGAGAAAATTATCCCGCAGCTCAGGATCAAGCGACGGATATTCGAGCACGGTTTCCACGGCGCCCTTGATGCTGGTCAGCGGCGTGCGCAGCTCATGGGAAACGTCCGCGACAAATTCCCGCCTGGACTTGTCCAGCTCATACCGGTTTGTGATGTCGTGGATCACGCACATGATGCCGGTTTTTTCCTCGTTGATCTCGATATATCGGAACTCCGCAAACGTGATATCAAGCGCCTTCCCGTCAAATATGACGTCATGCACGACGTAATTGCGGCTTTCCTGATATTTGTCCGAAACCTCTTTATAATTGATCTGCAATTTTTTGATCATGCGGGAAAAGGTGAGCTTCCCGTCGCCGGCGGCATTGTCCTCTCCGCTAAGATGAAACAGCTCTCTTGCGGTCTTGTTGATGTGGACCAGCTTTCCGGTGCCGTCGAATGCCAAGACCGCGTCGTTCAGATATAAAAACAGCGTCTCAAATTTCTGACGTTCTCCCGTGATTTCATCCATCGTGCTTTTTAAAACGTGCTTCATATTGTTGAAGGCATCCGTCAGCGTACCGATTTCGTCTCCGGAATGAATCCGAATCTCACTTTCGAATTCCCCTCTTGCAATTTTCTGCGCACCCTCCGTCAGGCTCTGGATCGGAGCGGTGATCGCTTTCGCAAGGAAAAACGACAGAACGACCGCGACCGCAAGCCCGATGAACAGCGCCTGCACCGTGATCTGAAAGATCATCACGGAAAAGGAGCGCGCTTCATTCTGAGAATCCTTGATATAGATCAAGCAGGAATGGTCGCCGTCCGTGAGCGGGACTGCATAGTCGATATAATCCGTCCACAGCTGCTTTCCCGAACCGACATGCCCCGCCATAGCGGAGATCAGATTGTCTGTTATTTCAAGCTCCGCGCCGAGCCGCGCGTCCGAGCCGTCCAGGAAATTCCCGTTCATGTCGAGAATATAGTAATTCCGGTACTTGCTGATGCCGAGAACGCTTGAATAGGAGCCGAGGATCTCCCGCTGAAGCGCCGTCCCGCCGCTCTCCCCAAGCGCCGAGATCAGCTCTCCGTAAAGCGTCCCGTCGGGTTCGAAGGCGGACTCCATCTGATCGATAAAATCATTGTTGTAAAAATTATAAGCGCTGCCGATCATGATCGCACCGATGGCGGTCATCAGCGTGATCGTGAAGATCACAAATATCAAAATGATCTTGTAATGCAGATTTTTATACATCGCAGCCCCTTTCGCGGCAGCCCGCAGCTCCGTTATTTCGGAATATAATAGCCCTTTGAACGCTTGGTGATGATATATTCCGGCTCCGCCGGAACCTCCTCGATCTTCGTCCGCAGACGCGATATCGTGACGTCCACCGTTCGGATACCGCCGTAAAAGCCCTCGTAGCCCCAAACTTTCACAAGCAGCTCCTCGCGTTCAAACACCTCGTCGGCATGAGAAGCGAGAAAATAAAGCAGCTCGTATTCCTTATTGGAAAGCTCGATCTCCCGTCCGTTTTTGGTCACGGTATAATTTTTATTGTCGATGACAAGCTCTCGAATGACGATTTTATCCTCGTCGCTTTCCGCAGGCGCGACCCTTTCCACGACCTCGCCGGAATACCGCCTGATATTCGCCTTGATTCTGGCCAGCAAAACCTTGATCGAAAACGGCTTTGTGACATAATCGTCCGCGCCGAGCTCAAGTCCCATGATCTTATCCGCCTCTTCCTCCTTCGCCGTCACCATGATGATCGGCGTGGAAAGCGTCTTTCGGATTTCCCGGCAGACGGAAAACCCGTCCCGCTTCGGGAGCATGAGATCGAGCAGAATCAAATCGTAATCGCCGGAAAGCGCGAGCCGCAGCCCCTCTTCCCCGTCGGAGGCCACATCGCACAGATAGCCCGCCATCATCAGATTGATTTCAATGACCTGCGAAATCTTTCGTTCATCCTCCACAACCAGAATTTTTTTCTTGCTTTCACTCATAACAATTTCCCCTTTCGTCGGTCATTCGCAAGAGCTCCGCTCAAAAGCTTTTTAAAATTTAACGGAAATTTTCACGCACCTGCGCCGTCCAGCATGTATGCTACCACCAAATCCACAACAAGCCCGTAGCTCTTGATGCCCGCCGGCTGTCCGTGGGACGAAATATAGGCATCATTGATGGTCCCGGACACCTTGGAGGCGGTGCTTTCGCGGTATTTGTCGAAAAATGCGCTGTAGGAAGCGTATTCCGCCTTGATTTCCTCCGGCATGCGCAGTCTGGCCGCCGCATAAAGCTCCGTATCGGCGGAATAAAGCTTGTTCATCACCTCGTTCAAAACGTCGACATATCCGCTGTAACGGACATAGGCGTCGTCGCTCATGGTGCAGACGAGAAAGGCGATGAAGTTCGCCTCGTCCTCCCTTGTGATCCCGCGCTGATGCGCCATTTCATGCGCCGCCGAGCTGATGACGATATAATCCGGATAATTCACGTTCACATTCGCCTCGCCCGTGAAGAAAGAGTAGACGCCGGAGGTATGCGTATAGGTCCACGGCTCGCTGAGCAGAACGGGCTTGGTGCGCGAATAAAGCCTTTGGATCGACGGATATTGGTCACAAAGCCGGCTATACGCGGTATTCAGCTTTTCATTCATTTCACTGTAGGAAAACCGCATCGCGGAATAGGTCCCCTGCGGAAAAAACACATAAGGAAGCTCCGCCTCCGCCTTTTCGATCAGGGCGATCGCGGTATCATATAATTCCTCGGCGGATACGTCGCGCCGGTCAAATCCGAGCTTTTCATCGATGGTTTCCCCGTAATATCCCGTTCCATAGCCGAAAATAAAAAGCGTGTAGACAAGAGAGACAACGGAAAGAAAACTCGCGAAGCAGCGGACTCCCAGCACCGCCGAGCGCCTGCCGCGGCGGATAATGGCATAGCAGATCAGACCCACAAGGATCGGAGAGGCCAAAAGCAGGTACTCCGCTACGGAGAAAGGGATTAAATTGGTACACCAAGCGAGCACCGTGCGGATCACGACGCCGGAGGTGTTGTGAATAAAATCCGCGAGAGGCACGCTTCTCTTCGACACCGCCTCGACGATCAGCGCCAAAATAAAAAATGCAAAAAGAACCAGACACCACAGAGGGACCCATTCTTTGATTTTCTTCCATATTTTTTTCATATAAGCCCGCCCGCCTTTCTTTTTTGCCACGGCGAAGCAAGGAAGCCGCCATGACGGTTATCGATCGGTAATGATGCAGAAAAATGTTTATGCAAATGAAAGATTTCGCAACGTATGTCTTTATTTTATCAAGATTCTATTATAGTAATCATATCACAACCACGGAATTTTTTCAATAGTTTTGTCCCGATCAAGAAGCTCCATACGATCTGCGGCAAATAAAGATGAAAAAAGTATTGAATCCGACGTCTATTTGTGCTATACTGTCGATATACATGATATAATTACGATATCGTCGGCATACAAGACCGGTCGGTGTTTTTCATTTTCGCACGACGTGCCGTCAGGATAACCGGTTCAGCCGATACCGGAGGGACAGATGATACACGAAAACCACAGAGAGCGCGTAAAGCGCCGGTTCCTTATCGAGGGACTTGACAATTTCGAGCCGCACAATGTGCTGGAGCTACTGCTCTTTTACTCGATCCCGCAAAGGGACACCAATGAGCTCGCCCACGAGCTGATCGAACGGTTCGGATCTCTCTCGGAGGTATTTGACGCCTCCTTTGACGATCTGATAAGCGTGCCGGGAATCAAAGAACATTCCGCGGTGCTGATCAAAATGGTGCCTGCGCTTTCAAGGCGGTATGCGCTTGAAAAAAACCATACCACAGCTCCTCTTTCGAGCATGGAGAAGATCGGCGAATATCTTGTGAACAAATATGTCGGCATCAATGTGGAAACAGTCTTTCTTCTCCTCTTGGACAACAAATTCAATCTGATCGAATGCGTCAAGGTACACGAGGGCTCTGTCAATTCCTCTGCCATCACGCTCCGGCGCCTGATTGAGACGGCGCTCTTCAAGCGTGCCTCCATGGCCGTGCTCGCACACAATCATCCCTCCGGCGTCGCCCTGCCTTCCAGCGACGACCTCTTTACCACAAGAGAAATCAAGCGAGCCTTCGATTTGATGGAAATCAAGCTTTTAGCGCATATGATCGTCGCCGGAAACACCTATCTCAATATTCTGAAAAACTAATCCGATGGCAAAAAACGGCGGTTCCTTGGTTTGACATGATATTGACATCCGTGGACTTCTGATAACGCCTTCTTTTTATGAAACCGGCATATAGCTGCCGGCCTTTTATTTTGGATAAACCAAAAATTTTTCCAATT